>CAOJNR010000123.1 GCA_948439925.1 uncultured Clostridia bacterium | reverse complement strand
TTATAAGCACGCCATCACTCAGTCCTGCAATTATGCGATTTCTTTGAGGAAATGTATATCTCGTCGCCTTCATTGATGGGCAATACTCGCTTATTAAAAGCCCTTTCTCTGCAATTTCTTTGGCAAGCGTTGTATGCTCTGCTGGATAAATGTTATTAAAACCCGAACCAAGAACAGCAATAGTGTTCCCACCATTTTCAAGTGCTTTTCTATGAGAAATGCTGTCAACGCCATAAGCAAGACCGCTGACAATGCAAACTCCATCTTTTGCAAGCCCTTCACTCAGTCTATCGGTCATTATGCGACCATAATTACTTGGAGTTCTTGACCCAACGATTGAAATTGATTTTGCTTTCAAAAGTGACAAGTCACCCTTGCAAAACAAAAAGTATGGTGCGTCTGGCAAAAATGCAAGTTTATCTGGATAGTTGCTTGAAAACTTGGTCAAAAGCACAATTCCTGCATTTTTGAGGTTTTCAAGATAGTTTCTCATTCTTGCCTCACTTGCACAAACTTGCATGTTTGCATACATTTCTTCGCTGACCAATTTTTTACATTCTTTATTTTTGAAGAAACTGTCAATGGAAATGTTAGCGCCAAGGCAATTCAAAATGCTATCAATTTTTTTGATTGAAAGCTCAAATTGTGACAATAACACCAAAAATTTCTCGTCCTCTCTCATTTTTCCTCCATTCTTCCATATCAAGTCGTTTTTTTATTAAGATTATCTTCAAATGTGCATAACGCACAAACTTTCAAAAGTTAAAATTATAACTAAGCTTTTGTTTCTTAGATTACACTTTGCAGACCAAAAGTAAGTGTCTAAGGCACCTAACCCCAGTATTTGCGGTCAAGACTGCGATATCCTATCGCTTCGGCAATATGTTGTGGCAAAATCGTTTCCTGCCCTTCAAGATCAGCAATCGTTCTTGCAACCCTCAAAATCCTGTCATGCGCACGCGCTGAAAGTTTAAGTTTTTCAAAAGCAGTGCGAAGGATATCTTCGCTCGTCTTGTCAAGTGCACAGAATTTTTTTGTCTGTGGGACACTCATCTTGGCATTGCAAAAGTTTTTGCTTCCTTTAAAGCGTTCAAGCTGAATATTCCTTGCTCTGTCAACACGCTCTTTGATCACAGCCGAACTCTCTTCAACCTTCTCGCTTTTGAGGTCGTCAAAACTTACACTATCAACTTCAACATGAATGTCAATCCTGTCCATAATTGGTCCTGAAAGCTTGGCAAGATATTTATGTATCTGATTTGGCGTGCAATGACACTCTCTGTCTTTTGCCCCAAAATTGCCACAAGGGCAAGGATTCATGCTGGCAATAAGATTGAAAGTTGCAGGATAAGTGACAGTTGCATTTGCTCTGGCAACTGTTATAACACCGTCTTCAAGTGGCTGACGGAGAGTTTCAATAGAATGACGCGTATATTCTGGCAATTCGTCCAAAAATAGAACACCATTGTGTGCCAGCGAAATTTCGCCTGGCTTTGAGTTTGTTCCGCCACCAGTCAAACTGACAGTTGATGCCGTGTGGTGTGGGCTTCTGAAAGGACGTTTTGAAACAATACCTGTTTTAAGATCAAGTTCACCTGCAATCGACGCAATCTTGGTGACTTCAAGTGCCTCTTCAAAAGTCAGGTCTGGCAGAATGGACGGAAAGCATTTTGCAAGCATACTCTTTCCACTTCCTGGCGGACCAATCATCAAAAGGTTATGTCCCCCTGCCGCAGAAATTTCAAGCGCACGCTTTGCCCTCTGCTGACCTTTGACACTTGAAAAATCAAGTTCGCATTCACTGACTGCAACAACATCGTCAAACTTGCCAACTTTGATTTTTTCAAGCATTACTTCACCCTTCAAAAAATTGACACATTCAATGAGTGAAGTGACAGGATATACCTCAACACCTTCAATAAACCCAGCCTCTTGCGCATTTTCTTTTGGAACAATAAATTTTTTGTAACCCTGCTTGCGCGCTGAAATTATCAGTGGCAAAACACCCCTGACCTTTTTCACAAGCCCATCAAAACTAAGCTCTCCAATATACACATAACCTTTCGGCTTTATTTCCAACTTATCACTTGTTGCAAGAATGGATATCGCGATTGCAAGGTCGTAAAGCGAGCCTTCTTTTTTGACATCAGCTGGCGCCAAATTCAATGTGATTCGCTTGTTTGGATATTCATATCCGCTGTTCTTTATCGCCGTGCGAACACGCTCTTTCGCCTCTTTAATCGCCGTGTCAGCAAGTCCAACAATCTCAAATTTAGGAAGTCCGTTCGATACATCAGTTTCAACACTTATAGGAAAGCCCTCAATACCTTTCAGTCCAAAACTCACAACTTTTGATAACATAATGTACCTCTCTTAGTAATCATTATATCAAATTCACAATTATAAACAAAACAAAATTCCTTAAATTATTTTTTCGACAAAATTCGCACAATAAAAACGCACTTACAACCATAAGTTGTGAGGATTTTTAAGCTTTTTTTGACGAAATTTAAGCTTTTTTTTACAAATTTTGTTAGTAAAAACACTTATTTTAACAAATTATATTAGTTATACTTGTAATTTTTTGCTTTTGCTCAGTTGTCAAACGGAAGCTGTCACGGCACT
>CAOJNR010000122.1 GCA_948439925.1 uncultured Clostridia bacterium | reverse complement strand
GATAAATGTAAGCGGGGTGATTTTACTTCAAAGACGAAGTAATAATAAAAAATCATATCCTAACTGCTGGGCATTGTGTGCAGGGCACGTGATAGCTGAACAAACTCCTATTGAAGCAGTTGTTATGGAAGCCAATGAAGAACTTGGTCTTAACTTAACAGAAAAAGACATATCCATTTTGGTTAAAAGCACAAAAAACGAAAGGGAAGATAACAAATGCTATGCCACTTGCTATTTTAAAATTATGGATAAGCCAATTTCATACTTCAAAAAACAAGATGAAGAGGTTGAAGAACTGAAATGGGTTGATTTTGAAGAATTTAAAAAGATGGTCGAAAGCGAAGACGAAAAAGTTTGCATTTTTAAAAATAATGAATATTATAAAGCCATTGTGCAAAATCTCGAAAAAATATTTAACGAAAAAGAAACAGAAAATGACATATAAAAACTTACTTTTAAAAAGTTCCTACTTTTATGACTTACCAGAGGAACTCATAGCACAGACACCAATCGAGCCAAGAGATAGCTCTCGGCTCCTCGTTTATCGTAAAAAAAGCAACTCGATTGAACATAAAATTTTTCACGACTTGCCTGATTTTTTAAGAAAAGGTGATGTTCTTGTAATCAACAACACACGAGTCTTGCCAGCAAGACTATTTGGCTATAAAGACACTGGCGCAAAGATTGAGATTCTTCTTCAAAAGCGAATAGACCTCAAAACTTGGGAGGTTATCGCAAAACCTTTCAAACGTTTAAGTGTTGGCACAAAAGTCACTTTCAGCGAGCAACTGTATTGCACAATAAAAGAAAAAGGTGATTATGGAAGTTGCATAATTGAATTTGAATTTGATGGTGCGTTTGAAGAAAGACTTGATGAGGTTGGCACAATGCCACTTCCACCTTACATCCACGAAAAGCTTAGCGACAAAGAACGTTATCAAACAGTCTACTCAAAAGTTAAAGGTTCTTCCGCTGCGCCAACAGCTGGCTTGCATTTCACTCCGAACTTGATAGAGAAAATAAAAGCTATGGGCGTGGAGATTGTTGAAGTTCTTCTGCATGTCGGACTCGGCACATTCAGACCAGTCAAAGAAGACAATATCCTAAATCACCAAATGCACAGCGAGCACATCGAACTGACCGAAGAGAATGCAAAAATCATCAACAAGGCTAAAAGCGAGGGCAGGCGAGTGATTGCAGTTGGCACAACCTCAGTGCGCGTGCTTGAAAGTTGTGCAGAAAATGGGAGAGTCAAACCTCAAAAAAAGGAAACAGAAATATTTATCTATCCTTCATATAAGTTTCAAGTGGTGGATGCAATTATAACCAATTTTCACTTGCCTGAATCAACACTAATCATGCTTGTTTCAGCATTTGCAGGTTATGAAAACACTATGAAGATTTATAATACTGCTGTCAATGAAAGATATCGTTTTTTCTCTTTCGGTGACGCAATGTTGATTGAATAACATTGTATACTAGCAATATATTTCGTAGTATGTCTAACATAATACACACAATATATTGATTTTATATATCTTTTTAAACTATTAAAAATATTATAAGCAAACAATAAAAGGACTTACAAAATGAACGAATTTAGTTTTGAAATAATAAAAACTTGCCCTCACACTGGTGCAAGAGCTGGAATTTTACACACTCCACATGGCGATATCGAAACTCCTATATTTATGCCAGTTGGCACACAAGCAACAGTTAAAGGACTTAAAGTTAGCGACTTGAATGATATAAATGCTCAAATAATTCTTTCAAACACCTATCACTTATTTCTTCGTCCAGGTCACGAGCTTGTAAAAAAAGCGGGCGGACTTCACAAATTTATGAACTGGAACAAGCCAATTCTCACAGACAGCGGTGGATTTCAAGTGTTTTCACTTTCAAAACTGAGAAAAGTTAGTGATGAAGGTGTGGAGTTTCGTTCACACTTAAATGGTGAAAAACTTTTTATTACTCCTGAAAAGTGTATCGAAATTGAAAACGCGCTTGGCGCTGACATTATTATGGCTTTTGATCAGTGCACAGAGGCTGGCGCTAGTTATGCTGAGGCACTCGAAGCCAAAAGAGTGACAAAACTATGGCTTGAAAGATGCGCAAAAGCTCATAACAATCCAAAACAACTGCTCTTTCCAATCGTTCAAGGCAATATGTTCAAGGATTTAAGAGCCGAATGCGTCCAAGACTGCCTTCCTTATGCAAAATGCGGAATTGCAATCGGTGGACTTTCTGTCGGTGAGGAAAAGAGTGTTATGTATGACATCCTCGACTTTTTGAATCCACTTTTGCCAAAAGACCAACCACGATATCTCATGGGCGTTGGCTCGCCAGACTGCCTTGTCGAAGGCTATGCAAGGGGAATTGACATGATGGACTGCGTCTTGCCAACCAGAATCGCGCGCAACGGCACTGCATTCACAAAGAAGGGTAAACTTGTGGTCAAAAATGCCAAATATAAAGAAGATTTCACGCCAATCGAAGAGGATTGCGAATGCTATACTTGTCGTCATCATACAAGAGCTTATATTCGTCACCTTATAAACGCAGGCGAAATGCTTGGTGCAGAGCTTTTATCAATCCACAATCTGCATTTTCTTCTTAAACTTGCTCACGACTGCCG
>CAOJNR010000121.1 GCA_948439925.1 uncultured Clostridia bacterium | reverse complement strand
TTAAATTATAACTCGTCGTGGCTTTGATGTATTGTAAAAAAATAAATCGACTGTTAAATGGCTGAAAGAACTTGGTGTTCCTTATGACAAACTTGTGATGAATGAACTTGATAAAATAAATTATATGCTCAAACATAACATTGAAATTTATATTGATGACTCTCTCTCAAAATGTATTGAAGCAGAAATGGCTGGCATCTTTGCAATTCAAAAGAGTTGCTTTTTGCACATTTCAGATAAAACTAAGGAAACATTAAAAAATAAAAATCTAATTCAGCAAGAAGGGGTTTTTCATAACTATTGTTCATCTTGGCATGAAGTTTATGAGCAAATTCAAAAGAAAACGAATGATAAGCCAATGATTGAGCGCTATCCAATCATAATTGACACAGATATGACAAATGAAATTGACGATGAATATGCGCTTTCTTATCTCTATTCATTTGGAAATGCAAAAATTGAAGCAGTCACGATTGCTCAGCATTTTAGTTTGCATAGAGGGCAATATGATGTTGCAAAGAATGTTGAAATTTCTTATCAAAAGTCTCTGGAAATCACAAAACTTATTCGTCCAGATCTTGTGAATAAAATTTACAAAGGCGACACTATGATCAAAGCGTTTGGCTCATGGGATAAAAATGTTAGTGATGCGGTTAAAAATATCATAAGAATCTGCCATGAAAATGACAAGGTGATTTTTATCGCAATAGGCGCAATGACAAACCTTGCTCACGCTCTCGAAATTGATCCAACTATTGCTGATAAAATTAAACTATACACACTTATGGGGTTTTCTGGCATTGGTAAACTGCTTCCTGAAACAAATATGACTGGCGATTTTTATTCAACCAAAAAAGTGCTGGAAAGCATTAAAGATAAAACACTCTTTTCTGCATCAGATTTTACAAATTTGTCATTGACGCTGGAAGATATCAAGCCTTATGCGAAAAATAATAAACTTATGAGTCTTCTTTATGCTGACTCAAAGAAGATATTTAAGCTTTTTGGATGCAAACATAAATCCTTTTTTGATATTATCATTCCTTTCTATCTTTCAAATCCAGTGCCTTTTATTGAAGAAGAAACAGGAATAAAAATCAACAACAGTTGTGTTTTATTTAAAAAGTCAAAAAATAAAGCGATAATAGTAAATAATCCTAATCAAGATGTGGTTTTAAAAGATTTGTTTAAAAGGTTGAAAAATTATGAAAGTTAGAGTTGTTGGCAACAGTTGCACTTGGTTTGCAAAGCCAAATACAAATTTTATAATCAATGATGAAATAATTTTGGACACGCCTCAGTCATCCACAAAGTTTATGTTGCCATATATTGATTATGAAAAGATAAAATATATTTTTATCACACATTTTCATTCCGACCATTTTGCTGATTTGCATCTTGTTTTTGACTGGATAAAATGTCGTAAAAACAAAGAAAAAGTGGTTGTGATTGGACCAAAAACTCTTCTAAAAAGGCTTGTTATTCTTTATAGAGTTCTTGAACATCCAAAGTTTAACAAAAAAGATGTTGTGAAATTTTTTGATATTGTTGAACTCAAAGGCGGAGAAGAACTCGCACTTGATGGCTTTAAAGTTAAGGCGGTTAAGGTTGAGCATAATGTTTCAATCAGTTTCGGCTATATTTTCAAGTTTGACGACTGTGAAAAATACGTTGGCTTTTCTGGCGATTCAAATATGTGCGACGGACTCACTGAAATCATTGAAAAAAGTGATGTGATTTTTATGGATACTGCGTCTGTGGAAAAAAATAAGAACCATTTGTCAGTGAATGAGGCGCTTGATTTAAAGAAAAAATACAAGAAGAAAAAGTTTTATAACGTTCATCAAACTGATTTTATAACAAAAAATTATTCTAAAAAACTTAATATTCCAGAGTGCGGTCAATTAATTGAGTTTTGATTTCTTTTGTGATATAATAATTTAGAAGAACAAGTTTATAAAACTGTTTTATTCAGACGAATTTTGCGCACACGACATTGAATATAAGAATTATATAGCCGAAGTTTTAAAATGAGAGAAATAAAAAGGAGAAAAAATATGAAATTAACAAAATATCCTCAAAGTTGTTGTATTATTGAAAGTCAAGGTAAGAAAATCTTGATAGACCCAAGCACAGTAAAGTTTGATGAAAAATTTGTGCAGGATTGGAAAAAAGTTGATGCGATTTTTGTGACTCACAAACATGGTGATCACATTCATCCAACTGCTATTAAAAATTTAAATGTGCCAATTTATAGCACAAGTGAAGTTGCGAATACTTTTCCTGAACTTTCAATAAATATTGTGAAAGCGGGTGACGTGATAAGCATCGGTGAGATAAAAATTGAAGTTGTCAAAGCCGTGCATGGCTTTATTTCGAAAGCCGGCGAAATTATTGAAAACGTTGGCTTTATTATTGATGACGGAAAGACGAGGCTTTATGTCACAAGTGACACTGTTCGTTTTGAAAATAACTATAAGGCGGATGCAGTTTTTGCCGATGTCACTGCATTTGATGCATCAATGAATCTTTGGGGAGCAACCCAAACCATGCAAGATGTTGGCGCAAAACTTCTTATTGTTGCACATCAAGACACTGGTCGAGTTATGTATGATAAAGACTATATCAAATCATA
>CAOJNR010000120.1 GCA_948439925.1 uncultured Clostridia bacterium | reverse complement strand
AATGTCACCAGTAAGATAATAAAATCCGTTTCCGCTTGTTCTTCTGGCGCTGTCAAGATCAAGTCCGCTAAGGCTTTCAAGAATATCCGCATGATAAGGAATATCGTAAGCTGGAATTTCAGCCTTGCCAACAGTTAATCTTTGCACATTTTCACTGTCATCTTTGCCGATTGGAACATCATCTGCAAGAATATTTGGTATAGTCATCATGATTTTTTTGAGTTTCAAAGAAATTTCGCTTTCTTCCTTCTCAATCTCAATGATTCTTTCATTATTTGACTTAACTTTTGCCTTAATTTCCTCAGCTTCTGCCAGCTTTTTCTCGCGCATCAAAAGACCAATTTGACTTGATAAAGTATTTCTGCTTGCGCGCAGTTCATCTCCTTCCTTCTTTAAAGCACGAATTTGGTTATCAAGCACGAGCGCCTCATCAACAAGTGGCAATTTTTGATCTTGAAATTTCTTTTTTATATTAGCTTTTACAAGCTCTGGATTAGTTCTAATTAAATTAATGTCAATCATTTTTAGCTCCTATAATATATTTTTAATTATCTTAATTATATATTTATTGTCATTTTTAGTCAAGCAAAATGATAACAAGTCAATTTTTATATTTAAGGTTTTTATTTCAATATGCAAATCATACCAGCAATATATCGATTCTTGTATGTTGTATGTTAGACATAATACAATATGTGGTATATAAAACAATTTTACGAATAGATTGAAAATTACTAGGAAATTTTATTGTTTTAAGATATAATTTAACTATGGCAATTTCTTTTTATGAAAAACGCGACATGCAAAACCGATTAAAAACTGGCAAATATATTGAAGACCTGCCTGAGTTTTGTTATGACTATCTTGTGGGCATAGAAAACAACACCTCTTCCCTAACCCGCTATAACTACGCAATGGACCTATCTGTCTTTTTTGATTATCTTGGCAAATATGTTTTTAAAAAAGATAAAAAAGATATAACACTTGACGATCTTGAAGATTTAAGGTCAAGAAACATAGAACAATATTTATCTTATCTCTCATTCTATGATAAAGACGGCAAAGCAAACAAAAATGGAGAGCGCGGAAAAGCAAGAAAGTTAGCATCAATACGCTCACTATTCAAATATCTTTTCAATCATGATATGATTTCTGCAAATATTGCCAGCAAGATTGAAACTCCAAAACTTCACAACAAGGAAATCATCAGACTCGACCCAACAGAAGTTGATAAAATGCTGGTTGCTGTTGAAAATCCAACAACTTTCACTGCAAGACAAGCTAGCTACAACAAGAACACTTTTGAACGTGACAACGCCATAATTACCCTATTTCTAGGGACTGGAATTCGTATTTCCGAACTTGTTGGACTCAACACCAATAGTTTCGATTTTTCGCAAAACGCTTTTATCGTCACACGCAAAGGCGGAAACCAAAGTACTTTATACTTTTCAAATGAAGTTGCAATGGCGCTGAAAACATGGCTCGAAAAACGTTCAACTTTGGAACTTGATAAAAACGAGCAAGCGATGTTTATTTCCTTGCAAAACAAACGCATTTCCGTTCGCGCGGTTGAGAATTTAGTTAAGAAGTTTGCAAAGGAAGCCTCACCGCTTAAAAAGATATCACCACATAAACTGCGTAGCACCTTTGGCACAAATCTCTATCGCGAAACCAAAGACATTTACATCGTTGCTGATGTTCTCGGCCACAAAGATGTCAATACAACAAAAAGACACTACGCTGCTATCAGCGAAGATATGCGAAAAAGCGTTGCTGACAAAATCACTTTAAGAAAGGATTAAATCATCGCAAAAAAAATTTTCAAGCAAAATTTAGAATTATAATTTCTCTATCGTTTTATGCGAAAAAAATCTGAAAAATTTTATATTTTTCGTGAATAATATTCCCCTGCCTGCACACAATAATAGCGTGAAGGAGATATGCTTCACATGAAAAGAAAGAAGTCATCTGTTATTAAAGACGACTTCTTTTTTATGCATTAGGAATCTTTACGCATGATACACACTTCTAAATAAAAATTTAAAAAATTATTCAAACTCGCACCTTTAAATAAATAAAAGGTTTTAAAAGAGTCATTATAAAAAATAAAACACAACAAAGAAAAAATAAAAAAAGGTATTCCAATTTTTGCAAGAATATGCTATAATCATTACATGATAAAAGATTTGTGTTTTGAAATTATACAGAAGTGTCCTAATAATTGTATATTTTGTTCTTCTAACAGCAATTATCAAAAAGATAACATAATTGATTTTGCCACCATTAAGAGAACAATAGACTTTTTTGTTAAAAATGGAGGAATAAAAGAAATTTCATTGTCTGGTGGAGAGCCTTTACTTCATCCAAACATATTTGAAATAATTGAATATTGTCATAACTATGGCATTTTTACAACACTTTATACAAGCGGAATTGTTAGAAACACTTTAAATATTTTTTCTGAAAATCCAAACTATCAAAATATATTCAATCAATATAACAACAGATTATTTTCTGAAATTTCTTTCAATATATTTTTCAAATTAAAACAAGCAGGACTCAATAAAGTGGTTTTTGATATGCAAGCATCAGAAGTTGATGATTATAACTTAATTATGGGAACAAAAAATAATTTTACAAATCT
>CAOJNR010000119.1 GCA_948439925.1 uncultured Clostridia bacterium | reverse complement strand
TGCTGAACATAAAATTCAAAAACTGCTTGGAGTTCTTGCATCAACATCTGAGGTGGTTGAGCTTGTTGCAGATTGCATGGAGCAGTTCAATCGTGACCGCGAATTTATGCGTGCTTTCGTGCAGGATGAGAAAGGGCAGTTCCATTGCTATATGCCAGAAGAGGAATATAAAATTATTGCTATGGTTTTCTGTATACTTGCTGACATTGATGCTGGAAAACTTGACTTTGGTGATTTTGTTAAAAGATTTTTCAGTGATGACGCAGAACTCACGCCATTTGAAAATTTTATTGACAAAATGATTCTTCCTTTCAAAAAGCTTATCAGCGAAGCGTTCTCTTATGACGGCGAAGGCGAGCATGTAGAATTGAGCAACAAACAAATGTTAAATCAGGAGAATTCCAATATTGTTCGTTTTCCGCTTTATCGAAAGGAAGTTTCAGAAGAAGGGATAAATAAAGTTTGTTCAGATGTTCAGTCGCTTACAACACAAATTCTTTCTGAGCTTGAAAGTGCAAGAAAAAACGATAATTTTATTGAAGAACTCAAAGCGATTTGCTATGCGCTTGTTATGGCTTGCTCAGACAAAGATCTTGACATGATGTATGGCATTGTGCTTGGGCTTAAATATGCAAGCAAAGGTTTCAAGCCAATAAAATTCCTTGTTCGTGAAATGGTTGAAATTGTTTGTGAACTTTATGAGGAATAATGAGATTTTCTCTCTTTTTAGGGTAGTCTAATTATATAGGGTGGCTCAGCCACTCTTTTTTATTTTTTTAAATAAGTCTTTAAATTGATTAAATAAATAAAATTAAGATAAACGAGATTATTGTTGCCAAAATGGCGTGAGTGAACTTTTGCAAAAGAAAAAGTGGTGCTGGCATTTTTATTTGCCCAAGCATTGTCAAAGATTGAAGCATGGTGGAAATTCCGCCAAAACTTATCACGAAAGTTGAGGCAATGATTGCCAATCGGAATGGAATATTTTTTGCAATGTCGATGCATCCTTTTGTGATTTCAACGACGCCTTCAAGCACACTTGCAACTGGCGCTGGAAAGAGAGAAAAGACTGGCGTGAGTGAGCGTATAACCACAAAAAATATTGCTATGATAACTCCAACTGAAATAATGCTGAGCGCTGAGTCTATCACAATTTGACTTAGGTCATTTTTTATTTCCTTTTGATTGATAGGTGAAACGGGGAGTTCTTGCACTTTAATTTTTCGATAGAGAAACCCATTTAAAAAACTGCCGATAACGTGTGAAAGAAAAATAATGTAGCCAGCTGTGGCAGAATGAAGCATACCAATTCCAACTGCACCAATAATAAACATTGGGCCAGAAGTTGAACAAAAGGATGTCATTTTAAAAGCGTCGCTTCGTGAGATTTTTCCGCTTACATAAAGGTCAGCTGTCATTTTTGCGCCAACTGGATAGCCAGAGATTATGCTCATCAGAAACACATAGCTTGAAAGAGCGGGTGCTTTATAAAATCTGTTCATTGGCCTAGCAAAAAGCCTGCTTGCTTTTTCTATTCCTCCAAGGCTCGACAAAATTTTGGTAAAGAAAATGAAAGGAAGAACGGAAGGAAGAACATTAAAAGCCCAAGCTGAAATTCCACTCAGAGTTTCCTTAATGAAGATATCTGGAAAAATAACCATGTTCAAAATGATATAAACAATAAAAATAGACAAAAGTGTTTTGTATTTTTTCAAAAATTGCTCCAATATGTTTGACAAAAATCGCTCAGAAAAGCTATAATATCATTGTTATGTGAAGGAGTTGTCCTCACATAAAATTCTATGACGAAAATTTAATTTTAAGAAGGTAATTATGAAAATAAAAGAAATTTATAAAAAAGCAAAATCACTTCAAAAGACCATTGTCTTTCCAGAAGTTGCATTCAGCGACAGAACTGTTGAGGCTGTCAAAATTATCAAAAAGAAAAAACTTGCAAATGTCATTCTTGTTGGTGACGAAAGCGCTCTTATTTTGAGAGATAAAGACCTTGCATCTTTCCAAATTTTCAACCCAAAAACATTTGAGCATCGTGACCAAATTGTTAAATGTCTTTACGAGAAAAGAAAGGCCAAAGGAATGACTATGGAAGAGGCAGAAAAGCTTGCACTTGATCCATATTATTTTGGAACACTCCTTGTTGAAACAGGCTTTGCTGATGGTATGGTTGCAGGAGCTGAGGCGTCAACTGCAAACACAGTGAAACCAGCTCTTCAAATAATTAAAGCAAAGAAGAAGGGAGGTGTTGTTTCTTCATGTTTTCTCGTTTATGGAAAAAATAAATTCCTTAATGGCAAGAGTTTGGTTATTGCTGACTGCGGAGTTTTGCCTAATCCAACCTCTGACGAACTTGCCGAGATTGCTTATGACTCTTGCATGACATATCAAAGCCTTGGACTTAAAGATCCAAAAGTTGCATTCCTTTCATATTCAACACATGGCAGTGCAAGCGGTGAGGTTATCTCAAAGGTTAGAGAAGGTTATGAAAAATTCAAAAAGCATGGTATTTGCTGTGACGGCGAAATTCAGTTCGATGCTGCAATGGTAAAGGAAGTTGCAAAGCATAAATGTCCAGACAGTGCACTTCAAGGCGATGCAAACATTCTTATTTATCCAGACCTCAATGCAGGCAATATT
>CAOJNR010000118.1 GCA_948439925.1 uncultured Clostridia bacterium | reverse complement strand
CAATACTATTATTGAAGAAACAATGTTTATTGCAAAAGACATAAGGGACGGCTATGTCACTGATGTTGAGCATGAAATAAAATGGATAAATGCAGTTGGGCAAAGCGGAAGAGGCTATATTGTTCTTGCAAAAGTTGGTGATGAACTTGCGGGACTTGGCAATATTGATGTGGTAGGTAGTAAATTTCGCTTTCAACACCGCTCAGCAATTGGCATTTCTATGAAAAAGAAATTTCAAGGCAGAGGCATTGCATCACTTATCATGGAAAAACTTATTGAACTTGCTGTTAAAGAAGGCTTTGAGCAAGTTGAACTTGAAGTGGTTAAAGCAAATGCACCAGCAATACATTTATATCAGAAATTCGGTTTTGTTGAAACTGGCAGAAAACCACACGCAATGAAATATGCAGATGGCACTTATGCCGATTTAATCTATATGATTAATGATTTAAAATAGGAGGAAGAAATGAATAAAATTGAAAGGTCAAAATTGTTTGAAACATTGAAGGAAAGAGGATATGTTTACCAAACAACAAATGAAGAGAATGTTAAAAAACTTATAAATGGTGAGCCTATAACTGTTTATGTTGGAATTGATCCAACAGCCGATAGTTTGCATATCGGTCACTTTTTCTCACTTATGATGCTTAGATATTTCCAAGACGCAGGGCATAAGACAATTGTTCTTATCGGCGGTGCTACTGCAATGGTTGGTGACCCATCTGGCAGAACTGATATGCGTAAAATGATGACAAAAGAAATTGTTGAAAGGAACTTTAACGAAGTTAAAGGTTTGGTTGAAAGATTCGTTGACACAAAAGGTGAAAATCCTGCAATTATTGTCAATAATGCTGACTGGTTTAAAGGATATGACTATGTTAATTTCATGAGAGATATTGGACGATTTTTTAATGTCAATGAAATGCTTGCGAGTGAGGCGTATGCTAGAAGATTGCAAGAGGGTGGACTTACTTTTCTTGAAATGGGATATATGCTTATGCAGGCATATGATTTTGTATATTTAAATGAAAAATATGGTTGCAAATTGCAAATTGGTGGCTCTGATCAGTGGGGAAACATGACTGCTGGAACAAAACTTGCAAAGAAGATTGCTTTTGATAAAGGCACAACTCTCAATCTTGAAGCATTAACTTGTCCACTTTTGACAAATTCAGAAGGTCAAAAAATGGGTAAAACAGCAAAAGGTGCTCTATGGGTTGCAAAAGAGAAGACAAGTGTTTACGATTTTTATCAATATTTTTATAATGTTCAAGATAAAGATGTTTTCACACTTTTGAAATTGTTTACAAGAATACCTTTAACTGAAATTGAAAATATAGTAAATGAAGATATCCGAATTGCTAAAAAGAGAATGGCTTTTGAGATAACAAAACTTATTCATGGCGAAGAGGACGCAATCAAGGCGCAAGCAATGAGTGAAAACTTATTTTCTCATGGCGGAGATGACGCACCTGAGTTTATTCTTGAAAGCCTTGGTGACGGCATTGGCATTTGTGACCTTTTGGCACTCACAAAACTTTGCTCGTCAAAAAGCGACGCTCGCAGAATGATTGAAGGCGGTGCGATTTCCATGAAGGGCGAAAAAGTTTCAGACATTTCACTTGTTGTTAAAATGCCTGACTTTGAAAACGGCTCGCTTTTACTCAAAAAAGGCAAGAAAAACTTTATTAAGGTTGTTATTAAATGAGTTCAATTTACCAATTGATAAATTTGAACTTTCATTGTGATTGCCATATAAAGTAAATATATTGAATCAAAATTATGTTTTTCGTCAAGTATGCGATAAAGCGTGCTTACGCTCATTCTGCATAACTTGGCAAATTCTTTTCGTGTAAGATTATTATCTTGCATGAATTTTTTTATCATGTCAACTTTGACAACTCCTTTCATATATACTTCTGGTTTTTCTTTTTTCATTTGCTTTCTCCTTTTAGTGATACCAATTGGTATCATATATATTATATGAAACAGTTTGGTCACAGTCAAGCATTTTGATACCATTTGGTGTAAAATATATAAAAAGGAGTAAGAATGGAACAATTTTCAGAAAGATTAAAGGCTTTAAGACTTGAAAATAAGTTGTCAACAAGGGAATTGGCGAGAGAAATAGGAGTTTCTAACGTTGCTATAAGCCGTTGGGAACGAGGTGAAAGAACTCCTAATATTGAAACACTGGTTTTGTTAGCGAAATATTTTAATGTTTCAACAGATTATTTATGTGGTTTGGAGGATTAATTGCTTCCTTCTTTTTCCAAATCTGTTGAAATAATTGAGAAAAAGTCAAAGTTTTATGGCTTTCTTTTAGAGTGCAAAAATGAAGATGAAATCAAAGTGGCGCTAGGTGAACTCAAAAAAGAATATAAAAAAGCCACACACATTTGCTGGGCGTGCAGTTTGGAAAGTCCATTTGTTGAAAAGGCAGTTGATGACGGCGAACCAAGCGGAACGGCAGGCAGACCGATACTTTCAGTTATTCAAAAACGCGGAAAGAAAAATGTTTGTATTTTTATTGTCCGCTATTTCGGCGGAGTCAAACTTGGTGCTGGCGGACTTGTTAGAATTTACACCAAAGTGGCAAGCGAACTTTTGAGGTGAGGCATGGAAATAACGGAAATCAAAAAAATCGGCAAGGGCAAGAGATATTATCTTTTTGTTAACGGCAAC
>CAOJNR010000117.1 GCA_948439925.1 uncultured Clostridia bacterium | reverse complement strand
CAAAAGGCAAAAAACAAATTTGTTAATATGATGGCAAATAAAATCATCAATAATGTGAAAACTGATAAATTTTTAGGCATAACATTTTCCCTTTATCTCGCATAAATATTTTTATCACCTGTTGTCGAAATGCTCGTTGAATAATCCGCGCTCTTCATAGTCTTCATCTTCAACAACAATTTCTTCATTGTTTTCATGTGGAAATTGCTCAGATGAGGCTTCAACATTTGACGCACCAGCACTTCCAAACTTTTTTGTTTTGACCTTTGCAATGTTTTTTGCAATATCTTTCTTGTTGCGCCTTGAAAAAACAGCCACTGTGCCTTTTCCTTTTATAACCTTGAACACAAGGAAAAAGCTGGCAAGACCAATGATAACATAAATTATTCTTGAAAGGATGCTTCCTTGATAGCCAAATATTCCGGCAACAAAGTCATATTGAAGCACGCCAATCAAAAACCAGTTTAAACAGCCTATTATTGTGAGCAGAAATGCAATGATCGTGAGCATAGAAAAATCCTCCTTTCGTTAGTATTGGCAAAAAACAACAAAAAAATTCGCAAAAAAAGAGTTGAAATTGGTTGACTTAATGGAAAAATTTATATATAATATCAAAGCATAAAAGAAAACTAACTAAGGGGGACTAAAAAAATGTCAGTTCATTATTTAACACTTGAAGGAAAGAAACAACTCGAAGAAAAACTTGAATATTATAAACTTGTTCGAAGAAAAGAAATCACAAATAAAATTTCAACAGCAAGAGAATTTGGTGACCTTTCAGAAAACTCAGAATATGATTCAGCAAAGGAAGAGCAAGCTCTTCTTGAACGCGAAATAAGTGAAATGGAAGATATCCTTTTAAACTGCGAAATCGTTTCATCAGCACCAGTGTCAAAAAACGAAATATCAATCGGTTCAACTGTCACACTTTATGATGAAGAATTTGATGAAGAGGTGACTTACAAAATTTTGGGTTCAACTGAAAGCGATCCAGCACACGGAATTATCTCAAACCTTTCACCTGTTGGAAGTGCTCTTATTGGCCACAAAAAAGGAGATGTTGTTTCAGCAAAACTTCCTACTGGCGAGATTAAATATAAAGTGTTGAAGATTAACTAGATCTGAAAAGCTAAATTTATTTTTAGCTTTTTTTTGTTATAATTTGTTTAAGTAAAAAATAAAACGATAATATAATAAAAAATTTAAAGTAAAGGTGGAAATTTTGTTGTAATTTTATTTTTAATATAGTATAATAAATCTAACAAAGTGTTTGGAATAGAATTATGATGTTTAAAAACTCATTAAAACTTTTGTGTGCAAACTTTGACAAAGTTTGGAAACTTCTTATTTATCAAATTTTGTCTTGGGGAATAGTGATAGCACTTCTTGCACCTTTTTATTCGACTTTTGCCGATATTGCCACAACTGTTTGGGCGGAATATAATCTCGGCTCTGTTTTTACGTCAGGAACTTTCTATGGACTCTCTGTTTCAGTAGGTGAAGCGCTTTTTAGCGTTTTGGGCGCAATTTTTGCATTTATCAAAATTCTTTTCACAACAAATGTTTGGATTGGAATCTATTTTGCAATAATTATCTATGTTTTAAGGTCTATCCTTGCTGATGTTGGCAGATTTGTCACCTGCGAAATGATGTATGGCTATATGGCAACAAGCACAAAGAGAAGCTTCACTGGAACACTTCTCAGAACGCTTAGAAAATCGCTTTCCTATGCTGGAATGAAACTTCTTTTTGTTCTTCCATTCAATGCGATTATCGTTGCGGGCGTTTATGGACTTTCACTTCTTCATGGCGGAGCGCTGAGCATTCTTTTGCCAATTCTTATCATCATTATTCCATCACTTTTGCTTGCATTCAAAGAAACCTTTATTTGTGGCTGGGCACCTGCCATGATTGTCTTTGATTGCAATGTGTTTAAAGCTTTCCCAAAGGGAATGTCTGCCGTGCTTAGAAGGGGACTTAGAGTTTTCTCAACAGCTCTTATCATTTTCTTATTAACTTTCCTTCTTGCAATGGCGTTAGGCCTTTATGCCCTCATTATCATCTTGCCAGTTTTGTTCCCACTTATTTATATTTTTGAAATGGTTATGTTCTTTTCAAGCCAAGGCATGAGATTTTATGTTGATGCTGACACAATCTTGACGCCAAAACGACTTGAAGAAGTTGACAAAATTGATAATGCAAAATATTTATTGTAATCTTATTTTTTAGATTATAACTAATTAAACATCAAGAGTTTTAAGGACAAGCTTTAAGGAAAAATAATGCGCTTTTATTTCGCATTGTTTTTTGAGGGAAAATATTTGCTATTTTATAAAAGGAGAAAAAATAAATGAATAACAAAGTTAAAATCACATTTTTAGGAGGAGTTGGCGAAATCGGAAAAAATATGACCGCTATTGAATATAACGACGAAATAATCGTTATTGACGCTGGTCTGACTTTCCCAGATGACGAACTTCCTGGCGTTGACATTGTCATTCCAGACATGTCATATCTTATCGCAAATAAGGACAAGGTTAAAGCAATCTTAATCACTCACGGACATGAGGACCACATCGGCTCTCTTCCATTTTTGCTTCAACATATAAATGCGCCTGTTTATGCGTCAAGACTCTCTCTTGCTCTTATCGAAAACAAACTTAAAGAGCATCCAAAAGTTAAATTGAAGGCA
>CAOJNR010000116.1 GCA_948439925.1 uncultured Clostridia bacterium | reverse complement strand
ATTTGCTTTATCGGCGAGCGCAATTTCAAAAACTTTCTCAAAGACTTTCTTCCAGCCAAGCCTGGCAAGATTTGCGACCTTGACGGAAGGGTAATCGGTGAGCATGATGGGCTGATGTATTACACACTTGGTCAAAGACGCGGACTCAATATTGGAGGAATGAAAGGCGGGAATGGTCAGCGCTGGTTTGTGATAAGAAAAGATCTTGAAAAGAATATTCTCTATGTGTCACAAGGTGAGGACGATGAACTTTTCTCAGACGCGCTCAGAGCAAGCGGTTTCAACTGGATTCCAGAAATTCCAGAAGAAAAAGAATTTGACTGCCTCGCCAAATTTCGCTATCGTCAGCCAGACCAAAAGGTTCATGTGAAAGTTCTGTCAGATAGTGAAATCTATGTTGACTTTTATGAGAAGCAAAGAGCAATCACACCAGGTCAGTTTGTTGTTTTGTATAAAGAAGACGGTCAGTGCCTTGGTGGCGGAACTATTGATGAGTTTTATAAGAAATAAATATTTTTTAAAATATTGCACAATATAAACTAGGGAGGAAAAAATATGATTATTGCAAACTATATTGCACTCATCTTGCTTCTTATCGGAGGTATCAACTGGGGTCTTGTTGGACTTTTCAGATTCAACCTCATCGACTGGATGTTCAGATGGTGTCCAATCATTGCTAGAATAATCTATGTCTTGGTTTTGCTTGCAACAGTATATCTTATTGTTTCAGTATGCCTCGATGGTGGTATTCTGCTCACAACAAAAGCGGGAGTTTAATCTCTCGTTTTTTGTTTTTTTTGTAAGTCGTTAAAGCTAAGAAAAATATTTCATTTTAGATGAATTTTGCTTGCTCTTTTTTTATTAATTTTATATAATAAAAATATGAAAGATTGTCTATTTTGCAAAATTGTCAAAGGTGAAATTCCTTGCTATAAAATTTATGAAGACGAGTTCACTCTCGCTTTTCTCGATATTTCAAATGACGCAAATGGTCACACTCTGGTCGTGCCAAAAAAGCATTTTGATAATATTTTAGATTGTGATGAGAAAACTCTTAATCATGTTTTTAGCACTGTTAAAAAAGTGTCAAATCACTACACAGAAAATTGTGGTTTTGACGGAGTGAACATTGTGTCAAACTGTGGCGAGAGCGCAGAGCAGAGTGTTCTTCATCTTCATATTCATATACTTCCAAGAAAGAAAAATGATGGTATGAATGTTTTTCCTAGTCTGCCAAAGAACAGCAAAAGTCTTGAAGAAATTTGTGAAAAGTTGAAGATGGAAGAAGAGAAAAAAAATTATAATCTTGTTGAAGATGACACCAATGAAAGTGTTTTAAATGAATTTGCCAAAGAGGTTATTTTATACACTGACGGCGCTTGCTCTGGCAATCCAGGTATTGGCGGTTGGGGCGCAATTCTTAAATTTAATGGCAAAGAGAAAGTGCTTTCAGGTGGAGATGAAATGACCACGAACAACAAAATGGAACTTATGGCGGTGATTTGTGGCCTTGAAGCAATCAAAGAACCTTGCAAAGTTGATGTTTACAGCGACTCGGCATACGTGGTTAATGCTTTCCTTCAAAATTGGATAGGCTCATGGCTTGCTAGCAACTGGAAGGATGGCAAAGTTCTCAATATTGACCTATGGAAAAGACTGCTTGTTCAAACAAAGCGCCACGAGGTGACTTGGCATAAAGTTAAAGGTCACGCTGATAATGAACTCAACAACCGCTGTGATGAAATCGCACGAAAAGAGATTGAAAAGTTAAGAGGATGCTAAAATAGCGTCCTTTTTTGTAGTAAGCGCATAATGTGCCTGAACGAATGAGTTTGAATTTCTAAATAAATTGATAGATATAAAGTGCTTAAAGCACAAAAGTGCCTAAGGCACACCTGACCGAATTAAATATAAACTTTAAAAATTTTTATAGATAAAAAGTGCCTAAGGCACAAAAGTGCATAATGCACTAGTTTATATTTATGAGATTGTTGAAAATGATTTCATATATGCTTGGCGCTTGGCTTTTCCATTTATGGATTGCCTCGTTTGCGCTTTGCCTTGATGGCGCTTTGATTTTAAGTTCAAACATAGGTGTTGTGATAAGTGGCTCGTAAATCTGCAAGATAACATTGTATGAACCGTCCTCATTTTTGGTGTAGGTTGCTGAGTATTCCTGTGACGACTTAACATTTAAACGATTGGCTTTGATATACTGTGAAATTTCTTCGCGTGAGGCGAGCGGGATGCGTCTATAAAGATGAGAAAGACATTCGCGACCTTCATAGGTGAGTGAAAAAAGTTCTTTGCCTTGTTCGACATCGCCAAGTTTGTATAAAAGTTTGGATTCTGTCAGGTCATGAATGATTGCTTTGCAGTCCATATAGTTCTTTATCCACTCGTTTTTGACTGAGCAGATATCAAGAATGGAATCCTCAGTTAAGGGGATTTCCATTTTGTCAATCACAAAAAGCATTGTAAGTTTGTCAAGAACGACTTGTTCTTGCTCTGATAACATATTGTTCATTTCGATATATTTTAACATCTTTTTTTCATTCTTGCAAATTTTTTTGATATGCAATCAGATTTTTGTTTGTTTTTTTTAAAGATTGTGCTAAAATTAAGCAAAAGGGGTAAGATTTATGGCTATAAATGAAAGTATTCAAAAGTTTTTGAACTGCTGTGACGAGTTCGCATCTTGCAAATTT
>CAOJNR010000115.1 GCA_948439925.1 uncultured Clostridia bacterium | reverse complement strand
TCCAGTGGCTAAATAACTATTTTTTTCGCCAATCGCTTTTTCTATATATTTATCTGTCCAATAAGCAAAGTTTATATTGCCATTTGCAACAGAATTAGTCTTTGAAATATTGCCAACGATTCCACCGCAAGTTTCACTGTTGCCAACAATCGAGCCATAGAAAATTGAATCTCTCACAGAAGCATATCTACCAGAAATTTCACCTGTTATTCCACCGACATAAAAATTCTCATCATCGCTTGCTGGGGCAAATTCAATTTTTGCAGATGAAACAGTTTTGTCAACTTTTCCGCCACCTTGAACGCCAATAACTCCGCCAATATTATTTACGCTTGCAAAATTTGAAGTGGAATTGGTTTTGATAGACAAGTTCGCAACACTGTTATAAACTGAACATTCCTCGCCCCATCCAATGAAACCACCAATGTTGCAACTTCCAGCGATTTCAAGCTTATCACTTTCAAGATTGGTTGTGAAAATCACATCATCTGAAAGATAGCAGTTTTCTATGTTGACATTAATTCCACTGCCCACCAATGCGCCTATATTATATGAAAGGCTACTTGAAAGCGAAAAAGCAACTTTGCCATCAATTTTCAGGTTTTTTATAACAGCATTTTCAGCTCTTGAAAAAAGACCGTAATTATTGTTTGCAGATAATATTTTGAGGTTTGAAATTGTGTATCCATTTCCGTCAAACACACCGCTAAATTTATATGATTGTGTATAGATTTCATTCCATCCCACAAGCTCAGAAAAATTTATATTTTCTGTAAGAATCAAAGTTTTTGAATAATTTTCTTGATTTTTTAGTGTTTCAACAAAGTTTTCACCACTTAAATAAATTTCGCTCTTTCCATTTTCGGCTAAAACAAGTCTTGGCAAAAAGCCAATGCTTAAAACCGCACTGGCAAAAATCATAATAAAAGCGAAAATGAAACCCGAAAACTTTTTCATAATTTTTCCCTATATACAATTTATCATATATTGATTATTTTTCCAAATAAAATGCAAATTATTTTATATTTCGCCATTTATTTTTTTTAATCTTTATAAGACTTTCCTTATCTTTTTGCACCAAACTTTTTCGCCCGTTTGTTAAACTGGTCATATGGCTTGATGGCAAGGACATGAGATAATAACGCATTTCGTCAAGGCAGTGGTCATCTGTTTTGACTGGTCTGTCACCTTCACCCCAAGAATACGCCTTAATTTCACGAATGAGATTGACGCAATTTTTAAAAATAAAAATATGCGCCTTACCTTCGGCGTCTTTGAGATATCTTTTCACAACACTTATCCCGCTAAACAAATCTTTATTAACTTTGGGGTTTGTCAAAATGCCGTTTTCATAAAAAAGCTCAACAACATTTTTGCGACTTGCAAGCGTTCTCTGGTTTGCTGCACTATCAATAAGCGCCGACAGCATACCACCATTTGTGTAGTGCCAATTAAGCCTTGCCGACTTTTCTTTGATTTTGCTTGCGTGATAGTCAACATCTCTGCCCTTTTCATAGTGCTCATCAATCACATAAACATTGCCGTCAAAGTCTTGTGCATACCAGTGAGCTGAAAGCGGATTGTTAAGTCCTGGGTCGATTGAAATATTGTCATACCATTCAACAGGAACATTAAAAGGCTCAATCACATGCACTGACTCATCAAACTCGCCATAAACCATTCCTCCACTTTGCATAAACTTGCCGTAGCGACGGCTGTCAAGTTCCTCTTCACTCATTGACTGTGATAGCATTTTGAGTTCATCCTTATTAAGATATGGATTATCCGCCCACTCCATTTGGGTATACCACACCTCGTCATCACCGCCTTCATTGAGATATATTTGATTATAAACCCAAGTCAGTCCTTTAAGAGGCGTCATCGTTCCAAAAACAATTCCGCACCGATCAAGCACACGCATTCGACATTCTTGATAAATGTCATAAGGAGGCTCTTCATCAAACCACACAAAATCCAGCGATGAACCTTGAAACTTCTCTCTGCCTTGGTCGCAACTTTTGAAGCCAATCTTTGAAAGTCCTCCAAAAACATTACGAACAAGTATGAAATCAATTATTCCATTTTCAGCGCTGTCACTGCGACCGCTTGACATGACGATTTTTTCAATATAGTCACTTCTAAGATAGTGCAAAACTTTTGCCTGAGCGACATCACGCTGGACTTGCTTTGAAAGGCTCACAACCCATCCGCTGACAGTTTTATTTTCTCTGTATGGATGGATGCCACGAGCCAGCCAAACCGTTTCCACCGCACCACACTCAGTCTTACCACTGCGGTTTCCACCGAATACCCACCTGTTTTTCTTATCGCACTTATGAAATTGCATTTGTTTTTGGTGAACAACCTTTCCGCTGTTGTATTTCGCCAAATTATCACCATCTTTGCGCCGAGAAATTTCCACTTCAACTTGTTGCAATTTCAGCCTGTTATTCATCATCCCCATCTCCTTTGTCAAAATTAACCTAAAAAAACACTTATTTGACAAATTTTTGTTTTAAAAAAAAGTTTTTCTTGCTTTAAACTGAAAGCATGAAAAAAATTATGATTATTTTAAATTTAGTTTTTGCCTTGGCAGTCATTTCATTTATTTCGCGCACGCCAAATGTTACCTACGCACAAGGAGAACAAGCCAAGCTTGAATACTATGCCAAAGTGACAACTGACGGAGTCAATCTCTATTCCTCTCCGTCATCTCTTTCACCAAGCGCATTGTTTGAAATCCCAAAAAGTTATTTTCTCGTCATAATGGCTGA
>CAOJNR010000114.1 GCA_948439925.1 uncultured Clostridia bacterium | reverse complement strand
ATGCTGGTCAACTTGTTGGTATGGATGAGGACGGTCTTGAAATTCGCAGTGGAGAGATTGACATTGCGGTTTGCAGTCCCTTTGAAATTTATCCAGATTCAAACACTTGTGAAACCATTGATGACTGTCAAAGCATAATTCATGCAAAGGCCTACACAACTGCTCAGATTAAGGATATGTATGGCATTGAAGTTGAAAGTGAACGTTTGAACACCTTTGCACTTGACAGTGTGACTGCTGGCATTGCAGGACTTGGGTTCAATGGCAGAGCAACAAAGATTATCGAAAGTGTTCGAGATGACAGTGCGCTTGTGATTGAAAAGTATATCAGACCAAATAAGGACTATCCAGAAGGCCGACTGATTATCATAGCTGGCAGACGTGTTGTTTATGATGGAGCTCTTCCATATTTCTGTGGCGAGGACGGCAAGCGTGACCTTCCATTTGTTAAACAAGTCAGCATTGAACAGCCAGCATGTTTCTGGGGCGGAAGTGTGATTGAACGTATCATTCCTGTTCAGCGCGCATATAACGCTGTCAAAAATCGTAAGCATGAGTTCATCAACAGGCTTTCACTTGGTGTGCTTTCTGTTGAAGATGGTTCTGTTGACCTTGACAATTTGGAAGATGAAGGCTTGTGTCCAGGCAAAGTTTTGGTTTATAGACAGGGTTCGAACGAACCGAAATTTCTTCAAGCTCAAACTCTTCCAACTGATTTTAATGAGGAAGAGAAAAGACTTAATGAAGAGTTCTATAAAATTGGCGGAATCAGTGAAACGCTGGGTTCTGAATATATTTCATCAAACATTTCAGGTGTCACTTTGGAGCTTCTCATCGGTCAAGATGAAATAAGACTTAATTCAACTATTGAGAGCATCAAGTCATGCTATAAAGAAATATCGAAGAGAATTTTAAGATTATATAAACAATATGCCCTCTTCCCACGCATAGCAAGAATTGCAGGTGACAATGGACAAATTGAACTTTTCTACTTTAATTCAAATGACATTTCAAGTGATGATGTTGAGATTGAAACAATGAATGACTCAACAGAAAATCTTTCTCAGAAAAGAGAAATGGTTTTTGCTCTATTAAATGCTGGTGTGCTTAATGATGAAAATGGAAAGCTTACAAAGAGGATGAAATATAAAGTTCTGGAAAGCCTTGGACTTGGAGTTTGGGAAAACGCGCAAGATCTCAATGAGCTTCATATCAAGAAAGCTGACACCGAAAACCTTAAAATGTTGAAAGGTGAGGAAATTTCAGTTAGCGAGATTGACGACCATGATTTGCATATAAATGAGCATATTGCATTTATGCTTGGCAATGATTACGAAAAAGCAAAAAACAAAGATAAAACTTTGGAAGAAAAATATTTAAGCCATGTGCGTGAGCATAAGAAGGCTAAGGAGGTATAGTAATGGAAGAAAACAGAGAACAACCGACCATAATGCAGGCAAATTCCGTGGGCACGGAGATTGAAGAGAGAGCCGGTGGCGAGGTCGGCTCTCAGAACGACATGGGTGAGCTGGGCAAATTTAAATCTGCCAAAGCGTTGTTAGATGCATATAACACGCTTGAAAAAGAGTTCACTCGCAAATGTCAACGCATAAGCGAACTTGAAAAAGATAAAACTGAAAGTTCCACATCTGAAATGAAAACTGAATTTGATTTGGATGTGGAAATAAATAAGTTCCTTTCAGAGAATTCCGATGCGTCATGGGCTGTGGACGAAATCAAAGAGAAGGTCGCATCAGATCAATCTTTACAAACTTTGTCAAACCCGATCGAAGTTGCTTGGAATAGTGTTGTGGCAAATCATTTGTCAGACTTTAAACCAAACGACCCAATAGTGAACAAATATGTCCTATCTGATGATGAAATCAAAAAAGTCATCATTGAGAACTATTTGCAGGCTTTAAAAGAACAGAAACCACCAGTTGTTATTTCTTCTCAAAGAGGGGAACGAGTGTCGGGCATAGTGCCTGACGCTCCAAAAACCCTTCAAGAAGCCAAAATCTTGGTGGACAAAATGTTCAGCTAGTGGCATTTAATGCCTTACTAAAAAAATGCATGTTTTATCTAAATTAAATAAAAATTTGGAAACAATGCCTTTTACAAAAGATAAATTAATTTGGCATTTATTGCTTATCGAAAAAAAATAAATTAAAAAAATAAATGTGCTTAAAGCACAAAATAGGAGAAAATTATGGTAACATTACAAACAGCCGAAAACGCTTTGAAGAATGTTTATCTTGATGTTGTGGCAAATCAACTTAATGTTAAAGCAAATCCACTCATGGCAAAGATTAAACGTTCAAGCAAGGACGTTTGGGGCAAAGAAATAAGAAAACTTGCACCATTTGGTATCAATGGTGGTATTGGTGCTGGCTCTGAGGCAGGCGAACTTCCTGCATCATCAGGCAATGGATATGTTCAATTTGTGGCAGAACTTAAAAACCTTTATGGCAAAATTGAACTTTCTGACAAATCAGTTAGAGCTTCTGCAAGCAACATTGGCGCATTTGTCAACCTTCTTTCAGACGAAATGGAAGGTCTTGTTAAAGCAAGCGCTTTCAACCTTGGAAGAATGATTTACGGTGACGGCAGTGGACTTCTTGCAACTGTAAGCTCAGTTGATGGAAACAAAGTTGATTGCGACAAGGTTAACAACCTTATTGAAGGTATGCTTGTTGACATTTACAACGGAGAAAGCAAGGTTAACGCAAACCAAATCGTGAAAATCACATATGTTGACAGAGTGAACAAAACTTTCCAC
>CAOJNR010000113.1 GCA_948439925.1 uncultured Clostridia bacterium | reverse complement strand
GAGCGATTTTCTCTCTATGGACAAAGAAAAGCTCTCAGTTTTGATTGGAAGCGAAGTGTTAAAAATAATAGAAAGTGCACTTTTGGAACAAAAACTTGCTTTCTTTGAAAATGATAGTGAAAAAGAATGAGTTAAAATTTCAAAATGGCTTTGTTGGCGAAATTAGTTTAAAACAATAAAAAAAAGATTAGGGATTCCCTAATCTTTTTTATCAAATTCACTTACTTAACTTTTGGTTTTCTTCTAAGTTTGATTGTGATAAGCGTTATTGCAACTGCGGCAATGACTGCAATCACGATCGCGATGATTGCCCAAGCGTTAAGTGGGGTGGTTTTGGTCACCTTATATGAGTAAAGAAGAACTCCGCTTTGAGTGAACACTTGAATGTAGTAAGTTCCAGACTCGGTTATGCTTAGTCCATTGCTCATATCTGCGATGGTGTTTTCATTGATGTCAAATCTTGCAGATCCGATTTGGATATAACAGTCGCCGATTGTGTCATACATGCTTTGAGCATTGAAATCAATATTGATAACTCCGTCTGTGCTTCCACCATCAGCGATTGAAACTGAGATAGGTGGAACTTGTGAGTTTATCCAAAGCATGAAAGTGAAAGAGCTTTGTGTTATAGGGCTGTATGACATATCGCCAGTGTTCATTGTCACAATATATCGTCCTTGACCAGTGAGCTCATCAGTGAAGGAAAGGAGAAGTCTTGTGAGGTAATCCTTGTTATTCACGTTGATAAGGTTTGCACCAATAATTTGAACGAGGTCATTTGTTATATCAACTCTTTCATTGATGTCAGCATTATATTTTTCAATTTTTTCAATGAAGTAATTTTTGTAAGGCGTGATTTCATAAGAAAGTGTTGATTCTTTTTGATTTAAGATTGTGAAAACATATTCCTCTTCGCGAATTGCAGTTGAACTTGTTTTGTCTTGCGCTGAGAATGTGACTTTGTAATAGCCAGGCTCAGTGAAAGTGTAAACATAGTTTGCAAGGTTGAAATCAGTGTATTCTCTGCCATTTCTTGTTACATGGATTTGTGGATAGCCTGCTGTTGTGAAGTAGGTGTTAAGGTCAACGAGTGAAAGTTGAACAGCACCATTATAGATCGCATGATTGATTGGCTCGGTTGTTTTGGCTTCTTGTGAGATTGGATCTGTGTAAGTCACCACGAAAGGAGATGAGCTGAGGAAGATAAGAGAGAAGTAATCGCCATTTCCAAATCTGTGGAAGTTATTGTCAGGCTTTGAAGAATCATGGAATCTTATCTGATAACTTCCAGCGCGAGTGAGATAAACATAGTTTGTGTCGCTTGCTTTATCATAGTAGATTGGCATATTTTTAAGAGTGACATACCTGCCTTGATAAAGTTTTGCAATTTCAATTTGAATCTTGTTTTCTTCAATTCCATAGTGGCTGGTCCAAGAAAGTTTCACTTCTGAGAAGTTTGTTTTGTTTTTGTCAACAATTATGCTTTCCGAATTCTTTTCAATAAGCTCTTCTCTAACACCGGATTCATTTGTGTAGTAGAACTGATTGAGAATTGATGTGCTCTTTGGAATGTAGATAATTGTGAAATATCCGCTTGAAGCTTTGCTTTCATAGTGATAGATTTCAACCACAACATCAGTTCCTGTTTGAATGATTCCTCCATTTTCCAGTCGAGAGTATGTTACGCCAAGCTCTTCATTTGGAATAATGTTTGGATTTGGAACAATATTGTCTTCGCCAGGTCTTGCAGTGACTTTGTCTGAATAACGCATGTTGACCATATAGTTTGTGTCATACTGCTTGCCATTTGGTGCAGTGTAGATAATGTCGGCTTTTTCGATTTTCTTTCCGTCAACAATGATTTCATAGAAAACTTTTGAAGAGTCATTGATTTGAATAATGAAGATTGAAGCTTCCTCTGTCAAAACATCGGTGCTGTCATATTTTGCAAGAACAATATAGTCGCCAACACCAGAAATGGTGTAACTATTTGGATTTTCAATCTTTTCCCAAGTCTTTCCGTCATCTTTTGAAATGTGGAGCGTGTATCCATATTGATTGTGATATGGTTGATTGTCATTTTCAACTTTTGTAGGGCTTTCATAGGCTGAAAGCAAAACGTTATTAGAGAACGTCGAGATGACTGATGCATTTGCCATGAAGGTTTTTCCTTCAAATTCAACACGGAAATTGTTTTGAGTTCCACTAAGTTTGATAAATTCAAGGTTTTTATCTCTGAAAGAAAGGTAATTATCCTTGTTGTCTTCACTGAACTGTGGCAACTTGTCGTAAATTTTGATATACATTGTTCTTGCGATTGTTTCGCTTTCAACTTTGTCTACAAGTTGAACTCTGTATACCTTGTCTTGTCCTGTAAAATTGATCCTATAAAGATTTCTTGAATTAGGAACTGGTGATTCTGTTAGTTTTACACTGTTCCATTTTTGAGTCACTTTGTTGTATTCTTCAATTTCAACATTGAAAAGTGATTGTTGATAGGTGAGTGTTATCGTCTTGCTTGAAAGGTAGGTCTTGTTGCCAAGAGGGTCAACCATTTCGTAAACATGTCCAGCGCTTGTTATTTCATCAAAATCTTCACTGTCTGCTTTTTGATGAACAATGGTTTTGTTTCCAAAGTTGTCAATGATTGTGTATCTGATAGGTTGATTTGTCGCACCAGTGCTTGCGTAAACATACAAATATCCGTCGGCACTGTCGTAACTAAGTCGAACTGTTTCTGTTGATTCCCAAGAAGCAGGATTTCCAGTTGGGTTTGTAAATGTTTGAATATTTTGCCATTCGTCTTTGTTGCCAGT
>CAOJNR010000112.1 GCA_948439925.1 uncultured Clostridia bacterium | reverse complement strand
TCGGCAATTTTGCGGTTTGACTTGTCTGTCATTGTTGACATATTCACAGAAGTCCAAAGCCTTGCTTTTTCAAGCCAGTTGTTGTCTTTGATACCTTCAATTCCTTCTGCTTTTGCAAGCATTTCAATTTCCTTGCAAAGAGTGTAGTAGCCATCTTGCTGAGTGGCAAGTTCCTTTTTGAATCCGTCATCTTCCACCTTTGTGATGATATCCTCAATCGACTGAATGGCAGTTCTTGTGTTTTGATATACTGCATTGATATAACTTGTTAAAAGTTCTTTTTGATCCATTTTTCCTCCCTGAAAAGAGGATGTGCTGTTTTGAATATTTTATGTATACATTTTTAAACTTTGCAAAAAATATGACTATGAAAAAGTCAACAAAAATTTTATTAATTGTTTTTGCATTGTTCACCATTCCAACGGTCATTCTTGGAAGATATATTTTCACAAGCTTCAAGGTTATTGACGGTGGATTTATGTTTGATTTTAATGCTTATTCAATCTCGGCGATTATTCTAACTCTGGTATCAGTTGTGCTTGGCAATATTTTATATTTTCGTTTTCTTAAAACTCTGTCACTTTCAAACCTTATCTTCTTCTCAACCATTCCTTTCACTTTGGTCTACGGCGTCAGCATGTATATGCTTTCGCATATAAGCATATATGAAGCTCCGCTTGCTCGACATGTGCGAACGCTTCTCAATATCACGCCAGAGAACGAGTATAACACAATTCTTTGGGCGGTCATATTGTCGATAATTTACGTTTTAATTCTTCTTTTTGCATATCTGTTTCTTTGCCGTCCTGTCAATAAAATGGAAAAGATTATGACAAGGCTTAGTGATGGTCGAGTTAGGGAAGAAAGTGTTGAAATAGGCGGTGGTAAGCAGTTTAAAACAATAGAACATTCAATCAACAAAATCAATAATAACTATCGCGAGAAAGATAACATAATCAGAAAGACAAAACTTGAAACGCAGAAATTTATTCCAAAGCAGTTCTTTAAGTTTCTTGGTAAGTCAAGCATAACCGAGCTTGAACTTGGAAACAAGGTCAAAAAACGTGCAACAACACTTCTTTGTGACCTCAAAAGCGCAAGTGACCATGGCAAGACGCTCAGCCTTGAAGAGAACTTCAATTTTGTTAATTCCTATCTCAATGTTGCATCTCCAATTATAAGAAAGCATGGAGGCTTTGTTGACAAGTATTTCGGCGACGGACTGTTGGCAGTTTTTCCAAAGCCTGAAAATGCAATCGACTGCGCACACGCAATAATACGAAGCATTGAAGTTAAAAACAGGGGATTGAAAGACTTGCCACAAGTTTTGCCGAGAATTTCTATTCACACAGGCGAGGTTGTCTTTGGCATAGTCGGTGAAGAAGAGCGCAAAAGTCCGTCAATTATTTCTGATGTTATCGACCTTGCAAATAAAATTGAAGAGATAAACAATTATCTTCAAACAAAACTGATTTTCTCAAAAAGTGTGCTTGATGATTTGTCATCAAGATATAGGCTCGCTTATCGCTATCTCGGCTCGCTGACAATCGAAGATAATATCGACCTATCGCTTTTTGAAAGCCTTGATGTTTATTCGCGAGAAAAGAGAGAAAGGCTTATCAAATTCAAAGGCACTTTTGAGAATGGTGTCAGACTATATAATCAAAAAGATTATACCGAAGCAAAGGAGCATTTTGAGCAGATTTTGAAATCGGTGTCCAATGATATGCCATCATATATATATTTCAATAAAGCATGTCAAAAAATGAAAGAATAATTGCTTGACAATTATTCTTTTTTTATATACAATTATGTCCATGAGAAAAAGGCGTAAAAATCCCACAAAAATTTGTCCTAGATGCAAAATCAGAATGTCTGAGGAAGTTGACACTTGTCCAGACTGCGCTTTGTCGTTTGACAGGCTTTCTCTTGCCACAAACAAGGATGCAAAACGCAAGATTAAACGTGGTGACCGCGATTTTATTATAAAAACAAACAAACTCCCAAGTGATGTGAAGTTTTTAAAATTGCTTCTCATGACAATCTTCCTTGGTGCTGTTGGGGGGCACTGCTATTATGTGGGTAGATATGCTCGCGGTGTGATGTTCACACTAAACATGTTGCTCGTGCTTGTGTGCGTTATATTCAATGGTTATATGATCAATATTTGGAACGGACTTTTGATTGAATTTTTGGGAATTATCATTGGCGTGATTCTTATTGTGTGGATGTATGATATTTGGATGGTGCTCATGCGTCGGTTCAAAGTGCCTGTGGCGATTGACCTGAAAGATGACGAGGAGATAAAATGAGAATTGTTGTTGGAATAAGCGGTGGTGTTGATTCTTCTGTTGCTGGTTACCTCTTGAAAGAACAGGGGCATGATGTAATTGGTCTATTCATGGTTAACTGGCAGGAAAAGGACGGCACTTGCACAGCAGAAGAAGATTTAGAAGATGTTAAAAGGGTGTGCAACAAGATTGGCATACCATATTTCAGTGTCAACTATTCAAAGGAATATTATGACCGCGTGTTTAAATACTTTTTGGAAGAGTATAAAAAAGGCAGAACGCCAAATCCTGATGTGCTATGCAATCGTGAAGTTAAATTTGGGCCATTCCTTGAAAAAGCAAAGGCGCTCGGTGCTGATATGATTGCAACTGGTCACTATGCTAAAAAAATTGAGAAGGACGGAAAGTATTATCTATATAAAGCTGACGACCTAAACAAAGACCAATCATATTTTCTCAATCAGCTCAGCCAAGACCAACTCAAAATGGTTGTTTTTCCACTTGAAAATATTGACAAGCCAAAAGTTCGTGAGATAGCCAAGAAGCTCGATTTTTCAACTGCTGAGAAGAAGGATAGCACAGGT
>CAOJNR010000111.1 GCA_948439925.1 uncultured Clostridia bacterium | reverse complement strand
CAGTTGCTGAAAGCAAGGTATCATTTGGTCGCAAAAGGCCATAAAGCACCGTTGAAATAGCGTGCGAACCACAAGTTATAAGCGGTGAAACGATTGCATTTTCTGTTTTGAAAACTTCGCTATAAAGTTTTGCAAGATTATCTCGTCCCACATCATCATAGCCATATCCTGTTGTGCCTGTGAAAGAGGATGTGGAAATTCTGCATTTTATAAACGCGTCAAGCACTTTTTTTTGATTCAAGTAAGCTGTTTCATCCACCACATTGAATTGGTTTTTAAGTTTTTCTTCACAACTTTTAATTGTTATCATTTAACCACCTCTTTGATTTTTCCAAAATCTGATTTTTTGCATTTTCATAATCTGAAACATCAACGCTTTCAACATTTGGCATACTTCTAAGGAAAGTCAGTTGACGCTTTGCGTAATTTCGAGAATGTTGTTTGATTTGTTCGACCATTTTTTGATAATCTATTTCTTTATCTAGAAAAGAAACAACCTCTTTGTAACCTATCGCTTGCATTGATTGAGTTGATTTTTGCACGCCCGAACTTATCAGTTTTTCAACTTCACCAACAAGTCCATTTTTTAGCATTTTGTCAACGCGAGCATTGATACGATTATACAATTCCTCTCTATCAAGCGAAAGTGCAAAAAGTTTAAAGTCAAATTTAGCAGAAGTTTTTTCTTTATTTTCGCCAAACTCAGCAATTTCAAGTGCACGAATAAGTCTTTTTGTGTTGTTTGGATGAATACCTTGTGCAAGTTGTGGAAACTTATCATTTAGTTTTTCCCAAACCACTTGTGCACCTTTTTCTTCAATTTCTTTCTGCATTTTATCGCGGAATGACTGATTTTTGTTTGTTTCACCAAAATTATAGCCTTCCGTGAGTGCTTTAACATACAAAAAAGTCCCTCCAACAATGATTGGCAGTTTTCCGCGTGACGACATTTCGTCAAGTTTCTCTTCTGGCAATCTTGTGAACTGAGCAACTGAGAACGCAGCGTTTGGATTAATTATATCTATAAGATGATGAGTTATTCCACACATTTCGGACGGCAAAATTTTTGCCGAGCCGATGTTTAAGCCTTTGTATACTTGAACAGAATCGGCAGAAATTACCTCGCCATCAAGTTCTTTTGCCAGATAAATTGCCATGTCGCTTTTTCCAACTGCTGTTGGGCCTAAAATGAATATAACTTTTTGCATATAGAATTATTTTTTGAATACGTGCATGCCCCCGTTCGAGATTCCGTTCCCGCTTTCAAAGTGGGAACGGAAAGTTTGCGCTTTTGCGCAAACTTTGCATGAGGGCACTCATGCATCTCGAACGGGGCACCCGATCACAGCACTCTTTTGAACATTTTTTCAAATTGCTTGCGCGTCATCACAAGCGAAATTGGTCGACCGTGAGGACAAAGCATAACGCCCTTTCTTACCTCTTCGATAAGATAAGCGCAGTCATCCTTTGAAAGTTTATCTCCGCCTTTGATTGCATGTTTGCAAGCATGTTGGCAAAGCTTGTCATTGATAAACTCACTAGGCTTTTTATCAAATGTTGGAATTTCTTGAACAAGCTCTTCAACAAATTTATCCAGCCTAAGTTCGCCAAGAGCATAAGGGATTTCAACAATCTCAAATGTATAATTGCCCTTATCTCTAATTTTAAATCCCATTTTGTTCAGCACACCCACAATGCTTTCAACCTTCTGAAATTCCCTTGCATTCACTGTAAAAGAAAATGGAATAAGAAGTGGCTGGCTATGCGCTTTGTTATTATTTATCGCAGAAACCAATTTGTCATAAAGTATTCTTTCATGCCCTGCATGCTGGTCGAGGAAATAAATTGAATCATCAAATTCAACAGTTATATAAGTATTGAAAATTGTGCCAAGAATTTTCATTTCGCTCTCAACATCAGCAGAAAGAAACTTCTCTTCCCTTACAACTGGTTTTTCTTGCACTGTTGCGAATATGTCATTTTTGTTTTCACCACTGACAATCTCGTGCAAATATTTTTCATTGTCATTGTCAAAGAAAAATGGTCCGCCTGGCTTATTGATTGGAACATCTTTTTCAATAAGTTGAATATTTTCAAAGTCTTTAATTACCTTTGGCTGTGGAGTTTCATATTCAAAATCAAAAGGATTAATTTCAGGAAAAAGATCATCTCCGTGATCAAGTTTGATTGTTCCATGATAACTACTGCCTTGATTTTCTGACAAAAGTTCCTTTTCTTTTTTATAATATGGACTGAAAGATTCTTGATTAAATTCACTTCGCTCCTCTTGAATTGGCTCTTCATCAGTTGAGGTAAAACGAACAATTTGATTGATTGAAAGAAGAGCTTTTTCAACAGCACGTCTGACAATTCCAAAAATCTTACCCGAATTCTCAAACTTAACTTCACGCTTTGAAGGATGCACATTGACATCAACACAATCAGCAGGAAGAGTGAGAGAGAGGACATAGATTGGAAATCTACCTTTCATTAAAAATGACTCAAACACCCCCTGAACCGCTGAGGAAACAAGAAAGTTTTCAACATATCTTCCATTGACAAAAAGGCTTTGATATGTGCGATTGCTTTTTGACAAATTGGGTTTTGTGATAAAGCCAGTGAGTTTATATCCATCTTCTTCATAATCCACTGGAACGAGATTCTCATAGACGTCACGCCCGTATATCGTATATATTATGTCTTGCATAACACAAGATGTTGTGTTATATACCATCCTTCCGTCCACATAATAGACAAAAGCAATATCGCTGTGAGAGAGCATAATCTTCTCAATAAGGTGCGTAACCTCGCTTTCTTCAATCTTAGGTTTTCTGAGAAATTTCGCTCTGACAGGAGTGTTATAAAACAGGTCAGCACA
>CAOJNR010000110.1 GCA_948439925.1 uncultured Clostridia bacterium | reverse complement strand
CTTGATGACATTGTTGAAACTGGTGAGGACTGGCACAATGTTGTGGCTTCATTTTGGAATGGATTTAGCGGTCTTCTTGAAAAGGCGGATGCATCAAGTGTCAGCATGAAAGCTCCACCTGAGGAAACAGATATTGTTTGCGAAAAATGTGGAAACAAAATGCTTATTCGTGAGGGCAGGTTTGGAAGATTTTTGGCTTGTTCAAACTTCCCAAAATGCAGAAACACACAGCCTATCGAAGAAGAGAAAAAAGTTGTGGGAGTTTGTCCTGAGTGTAAGGGTGGTCTGATTGCCAGAAAGAGCAAGAAGGGCAAGCTTTATTACGCTTGTGAAAATTATCCAGAATGCAAGTTTATGAGCTGGGATATCACAACTGGTGAAAAATGTCCTAAGTGTCAAAGCCCATTGATAAAAAAGGGCAAGGTTATCAAATGTGGTTCATCAACTTGCGATTATAAGGAGGAAGGCAACGCTTAGAAGTTTTTGTGTGAATGTTATAGGTTGCGGATTTGCAGGCATAGAGTGTGCTTTATTTTTGGCTGACCATGGCATAAATGTGCACGTGTTTGACTGTGCAACTGGCACAAATAGATATCGTTGCGATTGCCATAACTGTGAAATTTATGGTGAAACCGAAGAAAATAAAAATTTTGCTCGCGATCTTTTAAGAAAAGAGCTTAAAATTTTGGGTAGCACTCTTGCTGAAAAAGAGGATTCACTCAGAAGCGGAGAAAAATATAATTCTTGCGTTGCTGACAAACTTCTTGAACTGGGTGTGGAAAGGGTGAAAAATCATCCAAAGATTGAGTTTTTCAATATTTGCGTAAGCGAACTTAATCTTGAAGAAATCAACGTGATTGCAAGTGGGCCTCACACATCGCATGGGCTACTTGAATTTTTGAAAGACCTTCACGGCTCAATGCGCTTGTTTGAAACATTCAGCATTTTTCCAATCGTTCAAGGAATTAAAGAAGAGGAGTTTTTCAGGCGTGGCGACGAGTTATACTTGCCATTATCCTATCAAGAATACATCTCTCTTTGCAATGAAATAATGTCAGAGAGAAATAGTCTTATAAAAAAAGGATATCCTTTAAAAAATGATATTTGTCTTATCGAAGAAATGGCAAAAAAAGAAAAGGATGGACTTAAAAACAATATTATGCGACCAATCTTTATTGAAAACATCTCCGAAAAGCCATATGCGTGCATAAAACTTGTTAGGCTTGCAAGAGGTTACGAGATTGAAGGTTTTGCTTCATCTTTTCCGCCAGAGAGTCAGTATAAGATTATAAATTCCATTCGTGGTTTTGAAAACGCAGTCATTTTGCAATCTGGAAAAGCGGTTGAAAACCACTATATCAACGCACCTTTTGTGATAAACGAGTTTGGGCAATCGGTGAAATATCCAAACATCTTCTATGCAGGCAACATATCTGGTGTTTATGGTCATATTGAAAGTATGGCAAGTGGACTGAGCGTGGCTTATAACGTGATAAACCTCATAAATAATCGTCAGATGTTGGCTTTTCCCAAGGAAAGTGCAATAGGCGCACTCAATAGCAAGGTTATTTCAAGCACGATTGTGAGAAATCGACCTGTGATTGCCGATTATGATATAATTAAGACTGAACAAATATTTGAATCAGTCGAGGATAAGAAAAAATATCTTTTTGAAAATTGTGAAAAAAGTCTAAATAAATTTAAGGAGGAGATTTTTAATGGAAAGCATATTTAGAGGGACAACTATATGTGGAGTCAAACGTGATGGCAAGATTGCTATTGCAGGTGACGGACAAGTGACAATGTCACAGAGCGTTATCTTCAAAAGTAACGCAAGAAAGGTTAGAAGAATTTTTAATGACAATGTGGTCATTGGTTTTGCAGGTGGAGTGAGTGATGCATTCTCGCTTTGCGAGCGGTTTGAAGGAATGCTCAATAAGTTTTCTGGCAACCTGATGCGTAGCGCTGTTGAACTTGCTCAAACTTGGCGCGAAGATAAGGCTTCAAGGCAACTTGACGCGCTCATGATTGTTGCGGATAAAAGTCAACTTCTTGTTATTTCAGGCAATGGTGAGGTCATTGAGCCAGACGAGGGCATTTGCGCCATTGGTTCTGGCGGAAACTATGCTTATGCATCAGCCAAAGCACTTTATCAAAACACCGAACTTTCTGCCAAGGAGATTGCACTTAAATCTCTTCAAATTGCAAGTCAAATTTGTGTTTTCACGAATGACCATATTATCGTAGAGGAGGTTTAATATGAACTTTACACCAAGAGAAATTGTTGAAGAACTTGACAAATATATCATCGGTCAGGCAAAAGCCAAACGTGCGGTTGCGATTGCACTGAGAAACAGATATAGAAGAAGCAAATTGTCAAAAGAACTTCGCGAGGAGATAACTCCAAAAAATATTATCATGAAAGGTCCAACAGGGGTTGGTAAAACTGAAATTGCAAGGCGTCTTGCAAAGCTTGTTAAAGCACCTTTTATCAAGATTGAAGCAACGAAATATACCGAAGTTGGCTATGTTGGTCGTGATGTTGAAAGCATGGTGCGTGACCTTGTTGAAGTGGCTGTGAGAATGGTTAAAGATGAACAGATGCATGATAGTCAAGCAAAAGTTGCGCCTGTCGTTGAAAAGAAACTTGTTGATGCCATTTGTGACACAAGACGTTCTGAAAATTTGGAAGTTGACAGAACTATTGTTGAAAACGAACTTAAAAGCGGTAAGCTTGAAGACGAGCATATTGACATTCTTGTGATGGATAATCCAAAACCTATGCTTGCTATCGGTGGGCCAGAACTCAACCTTGGTTCAATGTTTGATTCTCTCATGCCACAAAAGCACAAAAAGCGCAAGATGACAGTTGCACGAGCTCGTGAAATGTTGACAAGCGAGG
>CAOJNR010000109.1 GCA_948439925.1 uncultured Clostridia bacterium | reverse complement strand
TGACAATGTCAAGTTGTGCGCGCTTTGACGCCAAAATTCTTTCATACTCAGCAATTCTCTCTCTTAAAGAGGCAAGTTCCTCTTCAAGTTTTGTCACTTCAAGGTTGACAAGTCTTGCAAGACGCATGTCAAGGATTGCTTGCGCTTGGCGCTCAGAAAGTTCAAATCTTGCACGCAATTTTTGTTTAGCCTCACTTGTTGTTGCTGATTTTTTGATGATTTTGATAACTTCATCAATGTTCTTTATTGCAACAAGAAGTCCTTCAACTATATGAGCACGTTCTCTTGCAGCGTTAAGTTCAAACTTGGTTCTTCTGACGATAATTTCACGCTGATATGCGGTATAGTAGGAAATAATCTCCATAAGCCCAAGTTGCTTTGGTTTTCCGCCTGCGATTGCAACCATATTTATTGCGTATGATACTTGCAAGTTGGTTGCTTTAAAGAGGTATTCTAGAATTTTCTTTGGATTTGCGTCTTTTTTAAGTCTTATCACCGCACGCATACCATTTCTGTCTGACTCATCACGGATTTCAGCGATTGCTGAGAGTTTGTCTTTGTTGGTTTCTTTAAGTTCGGCTATTTTTTGTAAAAGTGTTGCTTTGTTCACTTGATATGGTATCTCTGTGATAATCAGGCTGACTTTATCGCCAACAGTTTCAGTTCTGACTTTTGAGCGAATAATAATCTTGCCCTTGCCTGTTTCATAGGCTTGCCTAAGTCCGTCATCAAAGATAAGTTCCCCGCCTGTTGGAAAGTCTGGCGCTTTGATAATTTTCATCATATCATCAAGTTTGATGCTAGGGCTGTCAATATATGCAACCACGCCGTCTATAACTTCGCCAAGGTTGTGTGGAGGTATGTTCGTTGCAACGCCAACAGCAATTCCAGACGCGCCATTGACAAGAAGGTTTGGAAAGCGCCCTGGAAGCATGTCTGGCTCTTTCAAAGTGTCGTCAAAGTTAAGACTCCACCTAACTGTGTCTTTTTCAAGGTCACGTGTTAGTTCAAGCGCAAGAGGTGCAAGGCGCGCCTCAGTGTAACGCATTGCCGCAGGGCTATCGCCGTCAACAGAACCAAAGTTTCCATGCCCATCAACAAGAGGCGCGCGGAGTGAAAAATCTTGGGCCATTCTTGTCATTGCATCATAAACTGAACTATCGCCATGAGGATGATATTTACCCAAACAGTCACCCACAATTCTGGCTGATTTACGATATGGTTTATCTGGCGTCACGCCCAGTTCTATCATGGAATAAAGAATTCTTCGCTGAACAGGTTTAAGCCCATCTTCAACTCTTGGAAGCGCTCTGTCAAGCACCACGCATTCGGTGTAAGGAATCATTGAGTCATGCAAAACCTCATCAAGAGATCTGAAAATAATTCCCTTGCTTTTGCCGTTGTCGCCACCATTGCCATCATCATCAGATTTTGGGATATCAAGCTCTTTTGGTTTTTCATTTTCGCCCAAAAGATTTTCGTAACTCATCTGTCCTTCTCTCTCTTCTTCTTGCACTTTCTACCTCTCTATTTTTTATAGGTTTTATTTTATATTTTTTTAATAAACAAATTTTTTAGTAACACACATAGTGTGACACGTTGTGTGAGATTAAGTATTGCACAATGTGTGTTATTTATTTTCTTTATAATTTTTAAAGAAATCGTCTTCGCGGTCAAAGTTGGCATGCTCGCCAATATATTTCTTTCGCGCTTCGATATCGTCACCCATAAGCGTTGTCACAATCTTTTCAGCCTCTGCAACATCTTCAATTGAAACTTGGATGAGATTGCGCTTTGCTGGGTCCATGGTTGTTTCCCAAAGTTGTTCTGGGTTCATCTCGCCAAGACCTTTATAGCGCTGAAGCGAATAGTTCCTTCCAGCCCTTGCAATCGCCTCAGGAAGTTCGGCGTCTGAGTAGACATATTCAACATAGTCTTTCTTGTAAACCTTATAAAGTGGTGGCATACCGCAGAAGACGTGTCCGTCAGTTATGAGTGGACGCATATATCTGAAAAAGAATGTCAAAAGGAGTGCTCTAATATGCGCACCGTCTTGGTCGGCATCGGAAAGAATGATGACCTTGTTATAGCGAAGGCTAGACAAATCGAAATCTTCGCCTATTCCTGTGTCAAGTGCCGAGATAATTGTTCTTATTTCCTCGTTTGCAAGCACTTGGTCTATTCTCTTCTTTTCAGCATTAAGAGGTTTTCCTCTAAGTGGCAAGATTGCCTGAAATTTTCGGTCACGACCTTGCTTTGCACTTCCGCCCGCAGAATCACCCTCAACGATAAACAATTCGCAAATTTCACGGTTTCTTGATGTTGCCGCAGAAAGTTTTCCAACAAGATTAAAATTTTCAGCCGAGTTTTTGGCGCGAGTGAGTTCTTTTGCTTTCTTTGCTGCCTCTCTCACCTTTGCTGCGCCTTTGGCTTTGTTGACAATGATTTCAGCAACAGTTGTATTTTTTTTGTTTTCAAAAAATTTAGTCAGTTCTGTCGTCGTCAAGCTTTCAACAAGCGTTTTGGCTTCTGGGTTTCCAAGCTTAGTTTTTGTCTGGCCTTCAAACTGGACATTTGTCATTTTGACATTGATTACAACATTGATTCCTTCACGGAAATCCTCGCCCAAAAGGTTTGCCTCTTTTTCTTTGAGGATATTGTTTGCACGAGCAAAGTTATTCATAACTTTTGTGAACGCACTTTTGAAGCCCATTTCATGAGTTCCGCCCTCAATGGTTGGAATGTTATTGACGAATGAAAAAGAGTTTTCAGTGTAAGTGTCAGTGTAAATGAAAGCAACTTCGAGGTCAAAGTTTTTGTCTTCCGCATGGAAATAGACAGGATTTGAATACATCTTACTTTTGCCTTCAACGAGATAAGAAACAAAATCAGAAATTCCACCTTCATAGTGATATTCC
>CAOJNR010000108.1 GCA_948439925.1 uncultured Clostridia bacterium | reverse complement strand
CATTGACAATTTTGTTGTCATGAAAGAGTATAACAACATTTGCAATTATCGAAATGAGCTTTCAGACCTAATTAAAAAACAGTCCAGATGGGAGCGAGAGAAAATCAGTATTGACACAACAGGAATTGAGAAATATATAAATAGAATGAAAAGCGAAATCAAAAGTTTCAAAACCCGACAAGAAGTTGTTTGGACAGAAAAGCGATTGCCTAACGGCTTGATACAAGAAATGATAACTTTTGAAGAAAATCAAGAGCAAAACTAAGGAGGAAAGATATGTCTTATTATGACGAACAAGCAACTTATGATGAGATGAGAGAGTGTGATACCAATGAATCAAATTTGAAAAAACTTCAAGAAAAACTTTTAAATAATTATCATAACTTAAAAGATGATAATTTAAAATTTGCTTATAACACTATCGCGACAGCAATAAAAACAATTCTTGATGACAGAACAAATAATGATTATGACTTTGATAGTCAACTTTGGCAATTCACCTTTTCGTCAAGAGTTTTTGGAGAAAAATTGAATCCTGATAATGTAAACTATATTCTTCGTGATGAAAACTTTGACAATGCAGTTTTAAGCGTTGCCAAGACAATGAATTCTGCTTTAGAGGAAAAAGTTAAAAAAGATGAAGAGTTGAATAAAATCAATGCTGAAAAAAATGAATTCGCAAACAACATACCAACTTACATAAACAAACTTGAACAGATTTATTTAAAGTGTTCGTTAGTAGATAAGCTTACAGATATTGGTAGAACTTTAATTGAAAATTATCTAGATGAGCTAAAAAATGGAAATATAAAAAACTATAAAGAAATATTGGCTTTTATAGATGAAAAAGAAAAAGATTTTAATATAAATAAATCTGATTCCATATTCTCAGAAGGTGACGGTCAAATTAAATTTAACTTCGGCTGTCCAGACTTATATGAAGATGAAGAAACCCAAGACCAACAACAATAAAGACGCAATCAACTTTGCGTCTTTTTTATGTCCATTTCATTTGACTTATCTTGGCGATTTTAGTAAAATTATGCTATGGTTATATTAGGAATAGACCCTGGCTATGCAATAATAGGCTATGGGGTGATTGACACTGAAAAAACTAACATGGTGCTTGATTACGGCGCAATCACAACGCCCAAAGAGGACACCATGCCTGTCAGACTGGAAGCGATTGAGGGCAGTCTTAAATTTTTATTTGACAAATTTAAGCCTGATGTGGTCGCGATTGAGGAACTTTTCTATTTTAAGAATCAAAAGACGGTTATTCAAGTGGCACAGGCAAGGGGAGTTATTATGCTTGCTTGTCAAAAGTATTGTGGAAACATCTTTGAATACACGCCTCTTCAAATCAAGCAAGCTTTAACTGGTCATGGCAGGGCGGAAAAGGCGCAAATTCAGTATATGGTCAAAGCAATCCTAGGGCTTTCAAGCATACCAAAACCTGACGACGCCGCAGACGCACTTGCTGTTGCGATATGTCACAGCCAAACAAGTTCAGTTTTAAATCCAAACCGAGCAAAGTGACGTTGTGGTGTGTCAAAATAACGAGTGTATTCGAAACAACAAATTTTTCTTGTTCATTACTTTAAACACTTATAAACAACAGCTTTTATTTGAGAAATAAAAAGTGCCCTATAACAAAAAAAGCATCTAAGATGCCCACAAGGAGAAACTATGATATCATTTTTAATGGGAGTTATTGAAGAAAAAAGAGAAAATGTCATTGTCATGAATGTCAATGGAGTGGGTTATGAACTCAACGTTTCATCCAACACTATATCAAGCATATGCGTTGGCGATGTGACAAAAGTGCATACCTATATGGCAGTGCGAGAAGACGATGTTTCTCTTTACGGCTTTGCCAGCCTTGAAGAACGTGATTTATTCTATAAACTCATTTCAGTAAATGGAGTTGGGCCAAAAATGGCAGTGACAATCTTGTCAGGAATGTCTATCTCATCTCTCAGCATAGCGATAGCGAATAAGGACATCAAACTTCTGTCAAAAATCAAAGGTCTAGGCGCAAAGACTGCTGAAAGAATTTGCCTTGAACTTAAAGACAAGGTTTCAGCATTTCCTATCCTTGCAGGCGAAGAACCAGAAAACTATATCGAAGACGAGGTTCAAATGGCAACTGACACACTTATCGCTCTTGGCATAAGTAAGAGCGAAGCTTACATGCTTGCTCGCTCCAACGCTGGCGATAACGCAAAAGCTGAGGAGATAATTGCAAAATCACTTAGAGGAAGGGGGTAAAAATGGACGACAGATTTATAACCAGCACCAAAAACCTAACTGACGCTGAAATTGAAAATTCGCTCAGACCAATCAGCTTTGACGAGTATATCGGTCAAAGCAAGGTTAAAGAGTCCCTTTCAGTTTATATCAAAGCGGCAAAATCAAGAAAAGAAAGCCTTGACCATGTGCTTTTGTATGGGCCACCAGGACTTGGAAAAACCACACTTTCTCACATTATTGCAAATGAACTTGGTTCACAATTCAAAGTGACATCAGGTCCAGCAATCGAGCACGCTGCCGACCTTGCTGCAATTCTTACAAACCTCAATCAGAACGATGTTTTATTCATTGATGAAATCCATAGACTCAACAAAACAGTTGAAGAAATTTTGTATCCAGCAATGGAAGACTTTGCGCTCGATTTTATTGTCGGCAAAGGCCCATCAGCCAGAAATATGCGCTTGAAAATTAAACCTTTCACACTTATTGGTGCAACAACAAGAGCAGGTATGCTGACCAATCCACTTAGGGACAGATTCGGCGTGATCTGCCGACTTGAACTTTATTCAACAGAGGAACTGCAAATTATTGTTGAGCGTTCTGCCAAAATTTTGGGTTGCCAAATTGATAGTGATGCAAGTGTTGAAATTGCAAGACGCTCGCGCGGAACGCCTCGTATCGCAAACAGACTGCTTAAACGCGTGCGTGACTATGCCGAAGTGCAAGGCGAAGGCAGAATAACCAAAGAAATCG
>CAOJNR010000107.1 GCA_948439925.1 uncultured Clostridia bacterium | reverse complement strand
CATCAACCAAATTTGAACGAATTTGCTCTCGATTATCAATCGGTGGATAAAACGTGTTATACATTTGATGTATCCATGTATCCACTGGAAAAACGTCACCCCTGCCATAGCCGAAAAGAAGTATGCAATCTGCCACTTTTGGCCCAACACCACACAGAGATAAAAGTTTTTTGCGAAGCTCTTGCGTTGGCAAAATCTGCCAGCTTTCAAGCGTGCCTTCCTCAATCTGCCAAACAACTTTTTTCAGATAAGGTGCACGATAGCCACAGCCTATCTCTTTATAAAACTCCTCACCTTTTTCTCGCATTTTTGAAAGAGTTGGAAAAGCAAAGCCATTCTCAGTTTTTTCACCAAGTCTTTCGCGCAGACGTCCCAAAATAAGCTTAATTCGCTTTATATTATTGTTCGCAGACACGATAAAAGAAATCAACATTTCAAAAAGGTCTTGTTTTAAAATCCTTATTCCATGACCAAACTTAATCGGCTTATGTAAAATTTCAAAACTTGCCAAACTTTTTTTGATTCGACCATAGTCGTTTTTAAGGTCAAAATAATCTTCAAAAAATGCAGTATCATCTGTCAAAATTTGATAGCCTTGTGCAGTTTCAACAATCTTAGCAAATTTATCCTGCGGAAAAACGATAAAGCTTTCTCCATCTTGTGAATAAGAAAAAACCTGTCCGCATTCCAAGATATGTTGCGGATTAAATTCTTCTTTATCAAAGATTTCAATTAAACCTTTCGCTAGTTGATATTTCATAATTTTATCCTTAGTGTCCTAGACACATTTTTAATTTTTTAGCACAATAATATGCCAATTTAATATTCAAAAAATGCGGGCAAATTCCCGCAAATTTTTAATTATTCAACAATGACGCTTACAATTTTCTTGCCGTCACTTTTGCCAAACTTGATAACTCCGTCACAAAGTGCAAACAAAGTGTAATCTTTTCCAACTCCAACATTAACGCCTGGATAAACCTTAGTTCCGCGTTGTCTGATAATAATAGAGCCAGCAGTCACGCGCTCACCAGCAAATGTTTTAACGCCAAGACGTTTACTGTGAGATTCACGACCGTTCTTACTGCTTCCACCACCCTTCTTGTGAGCGAAAAGTTGAGCATTAAACTTAAACATTTTCTACCTCCAATTTTACATATTTTTTTTCATCAATGATGATTGAGTCAAAGGATTGTAGGCATGTTTCAAACAAAAATTGAATATCCTTTCTCTTTGCGTCATTTTCGCCAACGATAACTTTCAATAAGCCATCTTTGACGCGCCAATCGCATTTGATACCTGCGACTTCCTTTATTCCAACGAGCGCAAGCTGAGCGACAGTTGAAATTTGACAACACAAGAGGTCTTTGCCATATACATCCTTTCCAGTATGTCCCTCGACTTTAAAGCCAAGAAACAAATCATTTTTTTTATAAAAAGTAATTTTCGTCATAAAGCTATCTCATTACTTTTTGATTGATAAAACTTTAAGTTGAGTGAATGGTTGTCTGTGACCTTGTTTCTTTCTTTCATTCTTCTTTGGCTTATATTTGAAAACAACGATTTTATCGCCTTTGCCATGTGCAAGAACTTCTGCTTCACAAGTTGCGCCTTTCACCGTAGGTGTTCCAGCAACAACATTTCCGTTATCACTAACAAGCAACACATCAAGTTTAATCTTGTCGCCAACTGCGTTTTCAAGCTTTTCAACGCTGATAACATCGCCTTCGGAAACTTTGTATTGCTTTCCACCTGTTTGAACGATTGCAAACATATTTTTTACCTCCTCTAACCAAACTCGCTGGCAACGGGTGCTTAAAATAAGAATTATCTTAAAAAAGACTTAAAAAACCCTATCCATGCGGATACAATCAAAATAATATCATAATTTGCGCAAATAGTCAAGTAAAATCTGCAAAATAAGTTAAAAAAATCATCCAAGTTTAAGCCTGAATGATTTTTTTGTGTTTTTAAATTTCTTCTTTGCTTTTTAATTTGCATTGTTAAATTCAAATTTAAAATCAATTATTTAGTTTTCTTAGTTTTCTTGTCTTGCTTAACTTTTGAAACAATGAAGTAAGTCACAACACCTGCAAGAACAACCACTGAAACCACAATGAGCACAGTTCCAACAACCTTGTAAACTTCAACATTTGACTGTTCATCAGACATAACTTTGATTGTCACAGTTCTCTCTGTTGTCCAGCCAGCAACGTCAGTGACAGAAATTATGATTTCATATTCGCCAGCAGTTGTGAGTGTGTAGTTATAAGTGTCACCTTCACCAGTTCTTGTAACTTCGTTGTTTGTTGTTGAATTTCTTACAGTGATTGAGTAGTGTGATTTAAGATACTCTACGCTACTTTCATTGTCTTCAAATTCAAGTGCGCTAACATTCAAAACGAGATCGTTGTTTGTGAGAGAATATTCCTCTGCACCACGGTTAAGGAAACCATCGTTAACTGTAATCTTAGGCTTTTTGATATCGCCGTTTGCGATTGTGAAAGTCTTAGTTGATGGGTCAGCAACAGGTTCACCGATTGCATTTTGAGCTTGTGCTGTATACTTGATTGAGTATGTTCCGTCAAACTTCAAGTAAAGATAAAGTTTGCCGTTTTCATACTTAACATGGTCAGAACTTACATCTTCAAGTTTATCGCAGTTAATTGTTTGAAGAATTGTTGTTCCAACACCTCTTGCAACTGAAATTTCAATCTTAGAATTTGAGAAATCAAGGCTTCCCTTTCCTTCAACTGTGGCTGAAATGTTAGGGATTTCAATCTTGCCATCTTTAACATTGCTGATGCTGAAATAGTCTTCATCAACAGTGATAACTGGTGATGAAATTTCGCTAACCTTGAAAGTTTGAGGATCACGTTTGAAAGTGAATTTATCAAGTTTAATACCGTCAAATTCAACTGATCCATCAGTATTTTCTGTGAGAACTATTGAGTTAGCAGTTGTAGGCTTTTGTAAACTTGTGCTTACAATGATCTTGCCTGTCATCATATCATAGTAAACAAAATAGTCTTTACCATCTTTAACATAAACA
>CAOJNR010000106.1 GCA_948439925.1 uncultured Clostridia bacterium | reverse complement strand
TATATGAAACAAGATAAAGAGAAAGAAGTCAAAGTTCTTTCCAAAAAGAAAAAGATTTTGCGAAGTCTTTTGGTTTTGTTTGTAACCCTTGCTGTTATAGGGCTTGTTTTTGCACTTCTGTATTTCACAGGTTGGTGGGAAGAGTTGAATTCTGTCACAAAACCCAAAAATGCAATCTTGGGTCTTGGTTTTTGGGGACGTTTAGTCTTTGTGATACTCCAATTTTTGCAGGTGACATTTATTCCAATTCCGTCACCAATTTTGATAATTGCAGGCTCAATCATTTTCGGACCTTTTCAAGCGAGCTTACTCTCTTTTGGTGGAATTCTTCTTGGAAGCGCAGTGGCTTTTTTCATTGGCAGAGTGTTCGGGCGAAAGGTTGTTGAGTTTATGGTTGGTGAAGAGAGCGCAAAAAAGTGGACAAAAACGCTAAGTCACGGCAAATATTCTTTTGCGGTCATGATGCTTTTGCCATTTTTCCCTGATGATATTCTTTGCCTTGTGGCTGGACTAACAAACATGAGTTGGGGATATTTTATGGCGGTGCAATTTATTGCCAGACCGATTGGTATACTCACAACTGCCTATTTTTCAAGCGGAGAGCTGATACCATATCACAGCTGGGGACTGATTGTTTGGGCGATAATATTTGTGCTTGCCGTGGCAATAATTTATCTGACAACCAAGTATAACGACCAAATTGAAGCATACATCAATAGGCTCATTAAAAAACAAAAAAACTAGGGGATTCCCTAGTTTTTTGTTAATTGAAACTGAATAAGTTTTTTTCGTCTGGAAACTCAATGTTTTCTTCATAAAGTTTGCGACCTGTCAATTTTTCAAATTCATCAAAAATCATGATTGTGTTATTTGTAACGGCTTCGTTTGAAAGCATGTTAATTTTTAAATATTTTATAGCTTCTTCATCATTAATTTTAATAAGGGCTGACATGAGGCTATGAATGTTTGCTTGTGTTAAGCCTTTTGTTTCGCAAGCAAAGTTGATAAACTGATGAGTTGACTTTTTTATGTCTGATTTACACAATATCTTTATCCAAGAGTTGATTTCATCAGCAGAAGAAATGTATTTTTCATCTTTGCATTTGTTTTGTGCTTCAAGATAAACTGCCTGTGCTTTGATTTCATTATCTTTGTTCTCTTTGGCATTTATTTCTTGTTCAGCCAAATCAAAAATAGTTTCGCCTTTAATGTCAAACATAACCTTATTTGCAAGTTCCAAATTTTCTTTTCTACCTTCTTGAAGCTCTCTTAACAAATTGATATAAGTTTCATTTTGAGAATTTTGGAGATAAGCCGATAACAATTTTGTCATATTGTTTTCACTAAGATTTTTAAAGGTGCTTATAACACTTGGGATTCTCACGATATCATTTGTTTGGCACAAAGTTTTAACAAAAAAATTAAGTTCTTCTTTTTTTAGTTCTTTTCCGTGAGCATAAGCGCAAAGAGAGTCGGCTATAACTCCCATTTTTGCATCAGGATATATAGCCATAATATCTCTATGTTCTTTGATAACTTCCATTGGTGGCATGTTTTTGTAGGTGAGGACTGCCATTTCTTTTTCTCCTTTTTTGTTAGAAAAAGTTATATCATAAAAATGGTCAAAAGTCAACACCCAAAATTTTCAAATATACAAAATCATACCTTTTGTCAGCATTTTTGGAGTTATGTTGTTGGTGATGAGAATATAGGTTGGGTTGACGTTATATTTTTGCGATATTGAATCGAGCGTGTCGCCGTCTTGAACATAATAGATTTTATTTTTAGTTAATTTCATTTTTTAAGCTCCTTAAAAATATTTTTCTTTATCATTGTATTATTTTTTTTGTCTTCTTAATACAAATACTTACGAAGAGTGTGGTTTTTTGAAGGTTACACTCAATTCGTGCGGGGAAAGCACAGCCACCGCAGGCTTGCGGAGGCTTTTTCACCACTTGCACAGTTTCCACGTGCAAGTGGTGACGCTTACCAACAAAGGCCATACAGGCTTTGGTGGGTAAGCGTGCTTTCCCGCGCGTTCCAAAAGGAGAAAACATGAAGTCACTTTTTAAAACGGTTGCACTAATCACTTTTTTTTCGATTTTGACACGCATTGCAGGATTTTTTTTCAGAATATATCTTTCACGTGTTATCGGTGCAGAATCACTTGGAATGTATCAAGTTGCATCATCAATCTTTATGGTGCTTTTAACAGTTGTTTCAAGTGGAATACCTCTCATAATTTCACGTATGGGTGCAGGCTTTCGTGCAAAAAACGAGCATAAAAAAGAAGCTTCACTCACAGCAACAGCACTGATTTTTACACTGATAATCTCAGTTGTGTTATGCCTTATTGTTCTTCTTTTCCGTGGACTGTTTTCCAAGCTGTTCACCGATCAGCGCTGTATGGAGATTCTTATAGTGCTTCTTCCAGCAATAGTTTTTTCAGCGGTATATTCAGTTTTTCGTGGAGCACTTTGGGGACAAGGGAACTACTTTGCACTTTGCATCAGTGAACTTTTTGAGCAAGTTGTCAGAATCTTTGTTTGTGTCCTTATGGTAGGCGCAGGTCTTTCAGCTATCGAAAACGCACTTTCAGTTGGTTGGTCAATGTCGATAGCATGTGTGGCGTCAATGATATTTGTTATACTTCTATTTTTCATCTACGGCGGAAAACTTTCAAAGCCTTCAAATAAAATTTTTAAACCTCTTTTAAAACAATCGTCGCCAATCACAAGTATTCGAATTGCAGGTTCATTTATCCAGCCACTTATCGCTCTCATTATTCCAGCAAGAATGATAGCGATTGGCTACACAAGCTCACAGGCACTTGCACTTTATGGTGTGGCAGTTGGCATGACACTTCCACTTCTTTTTGTGCCAACAACTGTTATTGGCTCACTGTCGACTGCGCTTATTCCAGACGTTTCAACGGCAGTTGCGCAGGGCAATCAAAAACATATTGAAAATCGTATTCGCTCATCTATTGTTTTTGCACTTTTTGTTTCCGCACTTTTTGTGCCTGTATACATGGGAGTGGGTGAGGTTGCAGGGCTTTTTCTATACAACAATGC
>CAOJNR010000105.1 GCA_948439925.1 uncultured Clostridia bacterium | reverse complement strand
AAAACACTTGACGTCGCTGTAAACAAAATTAACGGCAGGCTGACGGATTACTATGATCCACGAAATAAATCGGTCAATATTTCCAGTGAAAACTTTAACAGCGCTTCCATTTCAGCGCTTGGTGTGGTTGCTCACGAGTTCGGTCACGCAATGCAAGATCAAGAAGGCTATAAGCCTTTCAAAATAAGACAAACCGTTGTCAAAGTGTCAGGCTTTGTGTCAAAAGCATTTTTTCCAATCGTGCTTCTCGGCTTTCTTTTTAATTTTGCATATATAGGCGGAATAATAGGCACAGTTCTATGCTTCAACGCTCATTGCCAACCTTGCAACTCTTCCAGTGGAAATTGATGCATCAAAAAGGGCAATGCGATGCCTTGAAGATTTGGGCGTTTTAAATAATGAAGAACTTGAAGGAGCAAGGAAGGTTTTGAAATCTGCTGCAATGACCTATGTTGCATCGCTTCTCATGGCATTTGTGTATTTCCTGAGATTTCTTCTCTATGCAATTCTCATCACAAGAGATGATTGATTTGAATATATGAATTTAAGAAAAATAATTAAAATTTTAATATAGCTCAATGAAAAAAAGCTAGGATTTCTCCTAGTTTTTTATGCATTATGCACCTTTGTATTTTTAGGGACATTTAAGGTATGCCCTATAAAGTGCTTAAAGCACACTTAATTAAACTTAACTTTCTTTTCAACATATGAAACGAGGTTGGCAATTTTGATGCGCTCTTGTTTCATGCTGTCACGGTCACGAATTGTCACAGTGTCGTCTTCAAGTGTGTCGAAGTCGATTGTCACGCAGAAAGGTGTTCCGATTTCGTCTTGTCTGCGATAGCGTTTTCCGATTGAACCTGCCTCGTCATAGTCACACATAAATTCTTTTGAAAGAAGGGCAAAAACTTCCTTAGCTTTGTCTGAAAGGTTCTTTTGAAGAGGGAGTATTGCAACTTTATAAGGTGCGATTGCAGGGTTGAAATGCATAACCACGCGAGTTTCGCCGTTTTCAAGAGTTTCTTCGTCATAGGCTTCGCAAAGCAGAGCAAGTGTCAAACGGTCAGCGCCGATTGAGTATTCGATAACGTTTGGAATATATTTTTCGTTTGTGTAAGGGTCGAGGTAGAGCATGCTTTTTCCTGAAAACTCACCATGTCGTGACAAGTCCCAGTCACCACGATGGTGAATGCCATTGAGTTCTTGCCAGCCGATAGGGAAAAGGTATTGAATGTCGCATGCCGCTTTTGCATAGTGCGCAAGTTTGTCATGGTCATGGAAACGCAGGTGGTCAGCTTGAAGACCAACATCTTTAACAAATTGAAGTGCACGTGATTTATAGTCATCATAGATGTTCATTGAAGAGTCTGCCTTGCAGAACATTTGAAGCTCCATTTGTTCAAACTCGATTGTTCTGAAAAGGAAGTTTCCAGGAGTGATTTCATTTCTGAATGATTTTCCGATTTGCGCGATTGCAAAAGGCACTTTTGCACGTGCTGTTCTTTGCACGTTCAAGAAATTGACATATTCGCCTTGACAAGTTTCAGGGCGAAGGTAAACCACATCAGCACCTTCTTCAAGTGTTCCGCGAGAAGTTGTGAACATTGGGTTGAATTTGCGAATAGGTGTCCAATCAAAACCACCACAGTGTGGACATGAAATATGATTTTCGTTGATGTAGGCAGTGAGCTCTTCGTTTGTCATAGCCTCGGCAGAAACTTTGCCTTTTGAATGATTTTCAATCAAAGTGTCAGCGCGGAAACGTTGCTTACATTTTTTGCAGTCCATTTTTGGATCGCCAAAACTTGCCACGTGACCACTGGCTTCCCAAGTTTTAGGGTTCATAAGAATTGACGCGTCCACGCCATATGTGTTTGGGTCTTCTTGAACAAATCTCTTCCACCATGCGCGTTTAACATTGTTTTTCAGTTCCACGCCCACAGGACCAAAATCCCAAGTGTTAGCAAATCCGCCATAAATTTCACTGCCTGGATAGATAAGTCCACGCGTTTTGCAAAGATTAACAATCTTGTCCATAGTTACTTTTGTCATAATTTTTCTCTCCTTTGTGCTTTTTAAGCACTTTTTATTTTTTTTGGTGCTGTTAGCGCATTTTGTGCTTTAAGCATTTTATGTGGGGGGGGGTATTAATTAAAATTTGCATTTTGTTTAGTAAGCGCATAATGCGCACACACAAAAAAGCCCCATTGCACCTTTTGCATGCAATAGGGGCGACTAAAATTTATAACCGCTGTTCCACCCTAATTCGCGCTTAGAATAAACGCCTTCGTTTAAGACTTGTTACGCCAGCCTTATGCGCTTCGCTCAGGAGTTGCCAACCTCCGTCATTGCTTATGTTATGTATTATATGAAAAAATTTAATTTAAGTCAAATAAAATAGGCTTATTTATTTTGAAAATTTTTCGATGTATTCTTCATAAGTTCCAGTGAAATCGATGAATGTGTTTTCGTCGACTATTTCTATTATGCGGTCGGCTACGGTTTCGATGATTTCTTGGTCGTGTGTTGAGAAGAGGAGTGTGCCTTTATAGTTTGCCATGCCTTTGTTGAGGGCGGTGATTGATTCGAGGTCAAGGTGATTTGTTGGCTCGTCAAGAATGAGAAGGTTTGAACCTTCAAGCATTATTTTTGCAAGCATACATCTAACTTTTTCACCACCTGAAAGAACTTTTGCTTCTTTCATATTTTCTTCGCCAGTGAAAAGCATTCTTCCAAGCCAAGAGCGAATGTAGGTTTCGTTTTGGTCTTTTGAAAACTGCCTGAGCCAGTCAACAAGTGAGAGTGAAACATTGTCAAAATATTCATCATATTTTTGTGGCAAATAGCTGAGATTGATTGTTTTTCCAATGCGAATCTCTCCGCTGTCTGCTTCTTCTTTTCCTGATAAAATATTAAATAATGAAGTTAAAATTTGATTATTTTTTGCAAAAAATGCAACTTTTTGACCTTTTTCAATATTGAAAGAAAGTTTTTTGAACATTCCAGCTTTGGTCAAATCTTCCACTTTGATAATCTCTTTTCCAGCTTCTTGATTGATGTCGAAGTTGATATATGGGTATTTTCTTGTTGAAGGTTTGAG
>CAOJNR010000104.1 GCA_948439925.1 uncultured Clostridia bacterium | reverse complement strand
AGCTGGAGCTTACGAGCAGACTTGAACTGCCGACCTCTCGCTTACCAAGCGAGTGCGCTACCTGCTGCGCCACGTAAGCATATTAAATTTTTGGTGTTAATTGCGATATTTTTTCAGTCAAATTCAGGGCCTAAAAACTCCTTACCAAGGTGACGCTCTACCGACTGAGCCATATCAGCATATGAAGAGCAATTTCTCTTCGATTTTAATTTTTTTTATTTTAATAATTCTTTGTTGTATTTTTTTAAAGTTTATTTTTGCAATTTAATAACTATATTTGATTTAGCATAATGAAATTATTCTTCATTTTTTGCAATTTTTGTTTTCTTTGGTTTTTCTTCGTTAGACTTTTTGAGTTCGGCTAGGATTTCGCCAAGAAGTTCTTCTGTTGTTGGTTTTGGTGGTTCAGGAATAACAACTGGCATCTTGCTCTCGCGAAGTTTTTTGGTTTCTTCGATAAGTGTTTTGCGATCTTTGGTTGTGATACCCATAGCTTTAAGTTCTTTGCGTTCTGCGCGAGTAGGGTAGTCTTTCTTGATTTTTGTTGAAATTCCTTTTGTTGCCATCATTGCTTTTAAGATAAGGAACAAAACGAGTGCGATAAGGAAGAAGTTGATAATTGCAGTTATGAATGCGCCCCAGTCGATATAGATGCTGTTTGCAAGGTCGAGAAGACCATTTGCATCATATGCTGGCTTTAAAACTGTAACCGCTGATTCAAGACCATTTTCGCCACCGATAGAGAGAAGAAGGTTAATAAAAGGCATGATAATTTTGTTGGTCAGTGCAGTCACGATTGCAGAGAAAGCAGAGCCAATGATAACGCCGACTGCCATGTCAACGACATTACCGCGTGAAATAAATTTTTTGAAATCGCTAAAAAACTTTTTCATATTTTTCTCCTTATATATTCAAGATGATAGCATATTTTTTTATTTTTGCCAAGAAAAAATAGGAAGAAAAAGAAAAAATATTATTGAAATTTAATATTGACAAAAAAGTCAAAAAATGCTATCCTTTAAATAGGAGAAAATTATGGTTATTTCATGGGAAGAATATTTTATGGGACTTGCAAAAATGTCAGCATTAAGGAGCAAAGATCCTAACACTCAGGTTGGCGCGTGCATAGTTGGGCAGGATAAAAGAATCAAATCACTTGGCTATAACGGCATGCCGATTGGTTGTGATGATAGCAAATTTCCTTGGGGACGTGAGGGCGGTATGCTTGATAGCAAATATGCATTTGTTGTGCACGCAGAACTGAATGCAATTCTCAACAGCCACGGTCAAAACTTGGAAGGTTGCACACTTTATGCGACATTGTTTCCTTGCAACGAGTGTTGCAAAGCGATAATTCAGTCAGGAATTAAAGAAGTGGTGTTTATGGAAAATAAATATGAAAACACCGACTCAGTCAAAGCGTCAGTTAGAATGTTTGAGAGTGCAGGCGTTGTCTGCCGAGAGTATCAAAAGACTGGACAAGAAATTGACATTGAGTTATAGCCAATATTAGTTTAATCAAATAAAATAACGCGTCGAGGCAAAAATATTTTGTTTTGGTGTGTTTTTTTGATATAATAAAGTTGAATAAATTTTCAAAAAATGGAGGAAGAAATATGAAAGTTAAAATGAATAATAAGTTAGAAAAACTAGGAAAAGACATGAATAAAACGAAGGAGTATAACAAGCTTGTGCGCGATAAAATTCCACAAGTTTGCGAGAGTAATAATCAAATTGCTATCACGCGAGTTTTGAGTGATGAAGAGTATTTGACTGAGCTTAACAAGAAAATTGTTGAAGAGGTTAAAGAATATGTCGAGTCGGGCGACATTGAAGAACTTGCTGACCTTGAAGAAGTTTTGCGTGCAATTCTTGATGTGAAAAAATGTTCATATGAAGAATTTGAGGAAATAAGAAATGCAAAGGTTGCAAAGCGTGGGGCTTTTAAAGATAAGCTGTTTTTGGAATCTGTTAAAGAACAAAATGAATTATAATATTTCGAGGTGCAAAATTGAACTATCATGAACAAAAAGCAAAGTATGCTTATGAACTTTTTAAGAAAGGTTTGCCGTTTAAGAAAGTCTATGCGGTTGTTGAAAAAGATGGGAAGTATGTTGTTCTAAGAAATGACAATCCAAACAAAAAAGCAAAGTATCAATTTTCTCTTTCAGGTGGCGGAGTTGATGAAGGTGAAGACAATGTGACTGCAATAAAGCGTGAAATAAAAGAAGAACTCAACATGAACGTCGAAGTTGTTAGAAGCCTAGGGAATGTGCATTATTCTAAAACTTGGAGCTATCAAGGTAAAGAATTTGATATTGAATATATTTCAGAGATATTTTTGACACGCTTTGTGTCATATTCAGATAATAAGAATTTTGGTTTGCCTGGCGAGTTTGAGCACGGTGTATGCATTGAAGAAATTTCAAAAGAAGAACTTCTTGAAAATGTCTTTGAGTTTAAAGATGGTGGAATTAAGTTTTAAATTTTAATAAAAAAGCACATTTACAAATAATTAAATGTGTTTTTTTGTTTTCAAAGTTTTTGTTACAATTATCTGTTTAAAAGGTTATTTTCATGAAAAGAGGTTATATTTTCACCATTTTTTAAAGCCTCATCACACATGTGCTTTATTTCTTCGCATTTTTCTTTTAGTATCAAATATTGTTGCTTGAGTTCAAATCGTCTTTCAAGAAGGCATATTTCTTTGATAAGTTTTTCCTTGTCTTCTTTCATTTGGTCACGCTCTTGTTTTGCTTTAATATGTTCCTCACTTTGATTTGCACGATTTTTTATTTGGTGGACTTGGTTGTTTTGCAAACGAATTGATTTTTCAAGCGCTTTTAGGTCGGCGAGTTTGGCTAACACTTTATTTTTAAGCTCTGCCTTGCTTTCAATCACAGGCTTATTTTTGATTCTCATAATTAAATTGTCGATATTGACAGGTGCGAGGTCAGCAAGGCTTTTTATATCCTTTTCATTTAATATTGTTTTTGATTGATTGTTCATATTTGTTCCTTTGACTTATTTTAACATAGGTTTTTTGTTATGTCAATGGCATAATTTATAAAGAAAATCAAATAAAATAAAAATTTTTTAAAAAACTTTTGAAAAATAGTTGACAGTTGAACGGTTATTCAACTATAATAATAACAGTTGAACGG
>CAOJNR010000103.1 GCA_948439925.1 uncultured Clostridia bacterium | reverse complement strand
ACAAGACCAACAAGTCCGCCAACGACTGACGCCTTGTTGTTTGTAACTTTTGCAATAGTGAAATTGAGGTTCAAAATCATTGCTTCAAGTTCAACATTTCCACTGCTGTTTTTCACGCTTTCGATAGCTCCGAAAAGACCATAGGCAAAAGTTTCATCATTTCCTGCAAGGTTAACATTTGAAATTGTGAAGCCATTTCCATAAATAATACCCGTCAAGGATTTTCTAGTTGAAGGAATATCAATTCCGTCTATTTGTTGATCACTTGTTGCAAGTTCATTGAAGTCAAGGTTTGCAACCAAACGGTAAACACCTTTGACTGCCCTGCTGTCAACTTTTTCATTTATGCTTGAAGATTTGCTTTCGCCAGTGACATCGATAAACTCTTGTGGTGTTCTGATGATGATTGGATTATAGAGTGAGCCATAAGACAAGTCAGTGTAATTTCCATCAAGCATGATTTGTGCGTATGGAAGAGCATATTTTTGTCTTTCATTGCTAACGCCGTCTTGGTTTTCAAGCACTTGATAGTATCTATGAGAGAATGACAGCATGTCAGGTTCAACAAGTTTGATACCCTCATTAAGTGTCATCTTCCAAATAGTGTTTGTGCTTGTTTCACCACCGATTGCAAAACCATAGAAAGAGCTTTGCTTTGAAACATCACGCAGTTGACCTGCACCCGTGTTGAAGCTTGACTCAGTTGGCAAGTTGCTGTTGCCAGCTTCGGTGTAGGCTGGATTATAGTAATAGCAATTTTCGTAAGTTCCCTCAGTGTTGAGAAGATTTCCGTTTGAGTCAACGCCTGAGAAGTTCATTTGTGAGTAAGTTTGATTTTGAATTTGAGAAGAAGAATAGCAGTTATACAGGTTTCCTCTATTTATATAGATAAAACCTGACGCAAGATAAGACTCTTCAATTTCAGTGCTGTTGGCGATGCCGATATTTGAGTAACAGTCTTTAACGATTGCACTGTTTGAAGTTTGATATATAAATCCGCTGACAACGCCCATTTTTGACTGTATCATTGAGCCCATTCTGCAATATTTATATGCCTCACGGTCATCATTTCCTTTCACGCCTTCAACATATGAAGTTATAATTGACCTTGTGTTATTTCCAACGAAACCAGTTGTGTAGTATTGTGGGTCTTCTGATTGATTGTTCATTGAAAGGTTTTTTGCACTCGATGCTGAAATGTAACCTGAGTTTTCAAGCACGAATCCTGCCATATTTCCTTGACCTTTCAAGTTGAAGTATTCAAGAGTTTCAATGTTAAGATCATATCTTGGGTCACCGTCGTTAAGGTCGCTGGTATATTTGTTTCCGATAAGATAAACGTTATCGCCACCAACTTTGGAGTTTGTGATACTGCCTGTGTTTCTGATTGCAAAACCTGCGATTTGGCTTGACCAAGTGCTTCCCTGAGTTAAGTATTGAGGTGCAGTTGTGCCAGTGCCTTTGATGTAAGTTACATTGATTCCGTAAGTGCCTACTGCGCTGATTTCTTCGCCAGGTTGTCTGTCTGGATTGTAAGCAACCACTGAGCAGTTTGTGATAATACCCGCATTGCTGATTGCAAAGCCTGCGATTTCAAAGCTTGAATAGTCATCAACATCAGCCAGAATCTGTCTGCCAGCGCTGTATACATTGACAACCACGTTTTTCAGTGTTGTGTTTGCTGTAACATTGTTAAAGAGTGCAAGTTGAAGAGTGTTTTGAGTTTGATTTGTCTTTTCAGTGTTGAAAGACTCAATGTTAATCACGTGTCCATTTCCGTCAAGACTTGCTATTGCATTTGTGCTAATAGGAGTATAATTTTTGAGAGTTATGTCATCTGCAAGGATATAATTTTGTTCATTTCCTTCCGCCATAGCCAAAAATTCAGTTTCAGTTGTTACCCTGATTGGAAGATCTTCATCAGAGAACTCGCCAACTTCAACATAGAATTCTTTTACGATTGGAAGTGTTTGACCTGCATAGTTAATGTATGTCATCATTCTCATGCGAACAGAAGTTCCTTCACGAGTTTCTTTAAGTCCAGTGATGAGAAGAGAGTTTTCAGTGAAATTGCCTTGTTCATCAGCTGTTGCACTGATTGTGAACATTCCGTTCACCGATGAAACAAAGGTGTTGCTTGCACTGTTGAGCACACTCGTCCAGCCACCTGTTTCTTCATTGAAATAGTCAACTCGTTGTGCAAGTGGCATTGGATTGCGATGATCTTTATCATAGTTGATGCTGTAATACTTATCTCCATCTTCTCTTTCGCGATGAAATCCCTTAGCAGAGAACGCTGTTCTCTGCTGTTCGAGTTCTCGAACAGCCTCAATCACTTGGGTTGAGCTTAGATCATAATCATAAGATTCAGGCATAAGTGTATAGTCGAATTTAAGAATTTTTCCCACACCAACATAAGCATGCAATGTGTCTGAGTCTTCTCCAAACAATTTGATTGAGTTTGCATCAGTGTTGATTGCAAGGTCAACAACAGTCACAAGGTTTTCTGCTGTTTTTTCTTGAACTTCGCCAAAGATTTTTGCAGAGAGTTTGAAAACATTGTTTTCACCTTGGATTTTTGCATCCACATCAACAACAATATCAAATTCCCAAAGTCTTTTGCCTGCAATATCAGACTCAACTTCTCTTTGATTTTCAAGACGAACACCTGTTGCATCTTCAATAAGTATTGGCTCTTTTGACACTGTTTGGTCTGCATCAAAATAAAGTTTTCCTTTTGCCCTTTCGCCTTTTGCCACAAAAGACAAATCTCTTTGTCCATTGACAACAATGCGAGGCTCATCCAGGTATGAAACTCTGATAAAGCTTTGAACGCTTGTGATAACTTGGTCTTGCGCGTCACAGAAAGCAATCACAAAAGTAAGGTTGGTGTTGTTGACATTGACTGACTGATTGATCCAGATATTGAAGAACATATTGCCATTTTTCCTGTCTTCAAGGCTTGGTGTGACAATGAGAGTGTTGCCAAAGTTTTCAACTCCGCTTATAGTGCTGTTTTCATAAAACTCAGTTGCATTGTCAGAGTTTGTGTTTTCATCTGTTTTTGCCACCATTTTTCTCATAACAACCGCGTTCAAAGTTTGTTCGCCAGTGTATGAAATTTTTAAGTGGTGATAGTTTGCAAACTTAGGGTTGATATTGACTT
>CAOJNR010000102.1 GCA_948439925.1 uncultured Clostridia bacterium | reverse complement strand
ATTCGCTTGACTTTGAGGTTTTAGAAACGTTATAATATTTCCACCATAAAGAGTGTGCGAGGGACAGCCCCTTTGACCACACAGCAACCTGATTTATTCAAGGTGCTAATGGCTGAAACGATGGGGAATGATTAAACTTTTTGGACTCATCGTTTTCGATGGGTTTTTCTATTGCTCTTTTTATGGTAAAAAGGAGAGAAAGAAAATGAAAAATATCAAAATTGTAACAAGTGAGAGTGTCAATATAGGGCATCCTGACAAAACCTGTGATGTTATTGCTGATGCTTTTTTGGACGAGGCATTAAGTCAAGATCAATTTAGTCAAATGGCAGTGGAGTGCGCCATCAAAAATGACAAGCTTTTCATTTATGGTGAAGCGACAACCAAAGCGAAAGTTGATTATGAATCTGTTGCGCGAAGAGTGCTTAAAGAAATTGGCTATGAGAATGAGTTTGAAATAATAAAGGAACTCAGCCAGCAAAGTCCAGATATTGCAAATGCCGTTCTTAAAAAAGAGTTGTCTGCAAATGACCAAGGTATCGTTTTTGGTTATGCATGCAATGAAACCGAAGAATTTATGCCACTGCCAATCATGGTTGCGCATAAAATTATGAAAAGGTATGATGATTATCGTAGGCACGATAAAATCTTTTTTGCAGACGCGAAATGTCAGGTTTCGGTTGTGTATGAAGAGGACAAGCCAACTGCTTTTGATAACATTTTAATAAGTGTTTCACATGCTGAGAGCGTTTCGCATGAGCAGATTGAAAAGTTGATTAAATCAAATGTTCTTGACTTTGTGCTGGAAGAATACTCGGCTTTTATCAAGAAGGAAACCAAGTTTCTTATTAATCCGAGTGGAAGGTTCACAATTTGGGGGAGCTTTGGTGATAGCGGTTGTGTGGGCAGAAAAATCGTTGTGGACACTTATGGTGGTGTAGGGCGCGTTGGAGGTGGCTGTTTCAGTTCCAAAAATGCCACAAAGGTCGACAGAAGCGGTGCATACTTCGCTCGTTATGTTGCAAAAAGCATAGTTGCAAACGGACTTGCTGATCGTTGTGAAATAGGGCTCGGTTTTGCGATTGGCGTTGCAAGACCTGTCAGTTTAAATATAGAAACTTTTGGGACGAACAAAGTGCCAGTGAAAGAAATACATCAAATTGTTAATGCAAGATTTGATTTTTCTATTTCAAATATAATCAGAGAACTTGGTCTTTTGAAACCTATATATAAAAACACAGCATGCTATGGGCATTTCGGACGAGAAGAGTTTTCTTGGGAGAATGTAAAGAGACTTAAATAATCTTATCATATTTGCATTTTGATGTGCTAAATTTAAATTTATCAGAGTAAACTCAAAAAAAGTTAAAAAATTTTGTAAAAACAGTTGAAAAAAGTTAGTGAAATGTGTATAATGTATATTGTCGCATTTGAAAAAATGCGTTAATATATATGGAGAGATGGCTGAGCGGTCGAAAGCGGCGGTCTTGAAAACCGTTGACCTGAAAGGGTCCTGGGGTTCGAATCCCTATCTCTCCGCCAAGATTCGACAAGTTTCAAAAAGATCTTGTCATTTTTATTATAAAAATTTTAAATGCTTTGAAATATTGAGAGGAGATGGTATAATTGTTTTGCTTGGTCAAAAAAAATATTGAAATGCTTTAATTTATGCTATAATAAAAACTATCGAAGGAGAAAAAAATTAAATTAATGATAATAGAAAAAAAATGCTAAATAGCAAAATTGAAAATAATGTAAAAATCGAGCGTTTTGATATGGCGGTAAACTTTTATGCTGTTATTAATATTGATGGCAACCCAAATTTGATTTGTTATGACTTTAATCCTGCTTGGAATTCTTGGTATCCTTTTTATGATGATGTAAACAAAACTCCTATCATAAAAAAGAGCAAAGCAAAAACTTATGGTGAATTAATAAAGGAGTGTGAGGAGAACATAAAAATTCAAATTGATGAAAAGATTAATTTAGCAAAAGAAAGATTTAAAGAATTGATAGGCAATTCAGATTTTGAAATAGAGAAACTGGAAAATTTTATTGTATATGAAATCAAATATTCAAAAACCGCCAATCTTTACACCATTTATAAACTATATAATTTTGTTATTACTAATATTGATGACAAAGACATCTTGTTTAGACCTAAAAAACTCAAATATAAACTTTTCAATTTAAATAATTTTATAAAAGAAAACTTGGTAAGTAACGCAGTCTATATTGTTGAACATGAAGATTTGAAAAAAATTTGTTTATAATATTTTTGGAATTTAAATCATTTCTGCATAGATTTTTCTATAATGTCAATGCTTTAAATATGACAATGTTTATGGCTTTTAAGTTGTTTTTTGTGAGAGCATTTGATTTCAAGGGCAGGTCATCTCGAAAAGAGTTTTGGCTTGGCGTTTTGCCAAATGCTATCATTATGCTTTTGCTAATCGGTTTGCTTTTGATAAGTTTGCTTTGTTTTTCTCCGACAATTAATGTTTTCAGCATTATTATGCTTATTGTTTTCGGAATATTTTGTTTAATTGAACTTGTGCCGTCAATATCGCTTATTTTTAGGCGTATGCATGATATCGGCAAGAGTGGTTGGAATATACTTGTGCTTTTCATTCCATTTGGTTTTTTTTACTATCTATATTTAGTGACGCGCAGAAGAGATTATTTTAGGAAATAATGAATAAAAAATCATCCACATGTTTAGCGGATGATGTTCGAGAAAGATATATGTAACTTCGCTTATTAGCGAAGTGTTTTGCAATTTAAATGTTAATAACGCCAAAAATTAAGTTTGGATATATGACTTGATTTGGCGAGTTGTTGCTTAGCGCAAAAAGTAAATTTCGGCAACATGTGAAGATTGGCGTTGGATAGTTTGGACCCATGTTGCACTGGTTAAAGTTCAAATTACATCTCATAATTTTTCTCCAAAGGGAAATTTCTCCCCAAATTCAGTATATTTTAATATTGGAGCATTTGTGTCTTTAATTACTGGAAAGAGCAATTTAAAAAATTTTTAAAATATACAAAAATTTTATGAAAAATGATTGACAAAATTTTTTTTATCTGATATATTAATAGGGCACAGTGAGTGCTATGGAAGATTAGCTCAGCTGGGAGAGCATCTGCCTTACAAGCAGAGGGTCATAGGTTCGAGC
>CAOJNR010000101.1 GCA_948439925.1 uncultured Clostridia bacterium | reverse complement strand
AGACTTTCCTTGCAATTATAGGATGCTCCAAAAAGTCAAATATTATACAAATAAACTCAACTTTTTTAATAAAAAACAACCTTTCCTTATTTTTTATATTTTTCGTTAAAATTATCTAATCACAAAAAAATCCCACCAAAAAAGTGGGATTAATTTTTAAACCTTTTTATTCTTAAAACCAAAAACTTTAAAGATTTTATTTCTTTGGCTTGCCAGCAGGTTTTCCAGCAGTCTTGCTTGCAGGTTTCTTTGCAGGTGCAGTTTTTGGAGCGTCTTTCTTTGCAGATGTCGCCTTCTTAGGTTTCTTAGTTGCCTCTTCAAGAAGATCATAGTATTTGTCGAATACTGCGATTGCAACTTCTTCATTTTCTTCAACACGAAGGATTGTGTTGCCGTTTGCGTCCTCATCAACAAGGAAAACGATAGCTTCGTCATCAGCGATTCCATCAAGTTTATCCATTGGTTTCAAAACGCAATATAAATTTTTATCTTCACCATCCACCCCATAAGGAATCACAGCAACTTGCTCGAAAGTGAGTTGTTTGCCTTTCTCGTCCATTAAAACGATTGGATCTCTGTTCTCTTGGTCAAGAAGAACATCGAGAAGATCGATTGGTTGTGGTTGATTGTCAGTTTTCTTTTCTGCCATAAAATCATGTCCCCTTTTATATTTTATAGATTATTCATGTAGGTTTGCAAAATGATTTGCGCTGAAATTTTGTCGATAAGTTCCTTTCGCTTTTCCCTTCGAACACCGCTTGAAATCAAGATTTCTTCCGCCTCAGCCGAGGTTAAGCGCTCATCGATGTAAACAACTTTAACGCCAGAAAGTGTGGCGAGTTTTTCACCAAACTCTCGGTGCAAAATTGCGCGTTCACCCTCAGTGCCATCCATATTGAGAGGAAGTCCCATTGCAACAACATCAACATCAAAATCTTTGATAAGTTTGTCGATATGTTTGAGTGCGTCTTCCTGCCCACGATTTTGATAGACTTCGTAAGGGCTTGAAATGATACAAAGAGCGTCAGAGAGAGCAATCCCTATACGTTTATCTCCATAATCAATTCCCATCTTTCTATGCTTTTGCATTCCATCACCAGTTTAATTATAGTCTTTTTTTCACATCTAAGTCAACAAAATTTAACTAAAAATAAATTTTTCTTAAAATAAAAGCTTTTTTTGTTGAATAAAATTTGCCTTAGGCACTATTTACATTCGTAAAGACTGTCGCCTATTCCAACTGAAACAACAAGCGGAACTTTTAAAGTGCAAACATTTTGCATTTCACGCACAACAATTTCCTTCACTTTTTCCTCTTCACCTTTCTTGATATCAACAATAAGTTCGTCATGGATCTGCAAGATAAGCTGGCTTTCAAGCTTCTCGTTTTTGAAAGCTTTTGAAACTTTAAGCATTGCCATCTTGATAATGTCGGATGCTGTGCCTTGAAGTGGCATATTCATTGCAACGCGCTCTCCAAACGTTCGTGTCTGGTATTTTGCGCTGTTAATTTCAGGTATTTTTCTCACGCGCCCAAACTTTGTTCTCACCAAGCCTTCCTTCTTTGCTATTTCGACATTGTTTGTCATAAAAGTTTTAACACGTGGATAGCGAGAAAAATATGAGTCAATGTAAGCCTTTGCTTTTGCAACAGAACTTTTGATATTTTGCGATAAGCCATAGTCACTTATTCCATAAATAATTCCAAAATTGACAGCCTTAGCCTCTCTTCTCATGTTCGATGTTACGTCCTCTCTTTTAACATCAAAAATCTGTGATGCTGTCAATGTGTGAATGTCCTCACCTTGATTATAGGCATCAATAAGATGCTCTTCGCCAGACATATCTGCAAGAAGACGAAGTTCTATTTGATTATAGTCAGCAGACAAAATTTTCCCGCCCTCAAACTTGGAAATAAAGAGCTTGCGAAGTTCTCTGCCTTCGTCATCACGAGTTGGAATATTTTGAAGGTTTGGCTCACTGCTTGAAAGTCTGCCTGTGCTGGTGAGTGCCTGATTGAATGTTGTGTGAATGATTGGACCACAAGTCTTGCACAGATTTTTATATACATCAATGTATGTGTTTTTAAGTTTTGCCAGTTTTCTATATTTCAAAATATTGTCAACGATTGGAATAAAGCGAAGCTCATCAAGTTTTTGCACACTTGTCGATTGTTTTTTGTTGTTGTATGATTTTATGCACAATTTGTCAAAAAGGATATATGCAACTTGCTTTGGCGAATTGATATTAAACTCTTCCCCTGCGTCAGCGAAAATTTCTTTGCTTATTTTTTCAATTTTCTCAGCAAAAACATTTGATAAGTCGTCAATTTTTTCTTCGTTTACTTTGAAGCCGTTATCTTCCATTTCCTTCAAAAGTTCAATGAGTGGAAATTCAATTTCAGAGTAAATTTTTTCAACGCCAAGTTCTTTCATCTGCCTTTGGTAAAGCTGGCAATAGTCTTGATACTCATCAGTTCCCACGCCTTCACCAAAGTTTTTAAGCCCTGCACTGACAACATAGTTCGCAAGCGAAAGGTCGAAATAATTATTGAGTTTGATTCCCAATTTTGAAAAAGTGTGCATGTCATCTTTGGCAGAGAAAGTCAATTTCAAAATGTTAGGATTTTCAAAAATTGGTTTCAAGAATTCAATAACCTCTTCAAAAGTCAAACTGCTTCCAAACATGTCATAGTTTTGTGAAAGAAAATAGTTGTTTTCGTCACCGAAATTGAACTGCATAGTTTTCAAATTGTATGAAAAAACTTTTGGCTTAGTAAGACTTAGTTTAGCCAAGCTATCGCCATCAATAGAAATTTGCTTTGCCTTTTTTCTAACCTTTTCTTCGATAGCTTCGGTTGTGAAAATGAAGTTATTTTTTAAAAGTGAAGAGAAATCATATTTTTTGAAAAACTCAAAAACTGAACTTGGAAACGGAAATGTAAACTTACATTCTTCAAAGTCAAAATCAAACTTGCAATCAGTTTTGATTGTTGCAAGTTCCTTTGACATGAACGCGTCATCTTTGCCTAGGCTAAGTTTTTCTTGAAGCTTTCCTTTGATATCTTCAATATGAAAATAAACATCTTCCACCGAGCCATATTCTTCAATAAGCGAAAGAGCAGTCTTTTCACCAACTCCGCGCACACCAGGAATGTTGTCTGAACTGTCACCCATAAGCGCTTTAAG
>CAOJNR010000100.1 GCA_948439925.1 uncultured Clostridia bacterium | reverse complement strand
TATTTAGATTAACAAAAAAACACCCACATACCTGGATGCTTTCTGTTTATATTCATAATGTTTGGAAGGCGTTTTTAGCACTGAAAAACATGTTTTTCAGTGCGCGCACTTTTTTAAAGTGCGCTGATTTGCCAAACTTATTTGGCAAATCGATAAAAACGCGCGTGAAATAAAACCCAACCTACTCAGGCTTTCTTAAAAACTTTTCAACTTCAAATTCAATTTTTTCGGATAAAAGTGCAATAAGTTCGCTGTTTGTTGGCTTGCGGTCACCTTTGTAAATTACGCAACCATAAATGTCATTTAAGCCAAGAAGTCCTTTATTGAAATAAGCCACCTCAATCGCATGACGCATACTTCTTTCAATAGCTGGAACTTTTGTTTGAACAACTTCTGCAACTTTTGGATAAAGCATTTTGGTGACATTGTCAAGAAGCTTGGGACTCTCAACAACAAATTTAACAGCAAGACGCAAATATTCAAAGCCAGACAATTTGGCAGAAATACCTATTGAAACTAAATAGTCAGTAACCTTTTTATCAATGTAATTTGTTCTCTTGTCCATTTTTCCTCCTCGTGTAAGTTTACTAAATAATTATATATTATTGTAAAAAAACTTACAAGAATTTATAAGGAAAAATATTTACTTCTTCCATAATTCGACAATTTATGCCAGACTGCGACAAATACATTTGTAAAATTTTATAAAACTGACTATTTCTGTTCAATTTTTCAAAAATGAAAAATTATTGCTTTGGCCTAACTTTTTAATCCATATTTCGTTCATCTTTATTTAAACTTTTCATGTTGTGCTTATGTTGTTTATCAAAGATTTCATTGCTATCGGTTAACACTTTTATAACATATTTATAAATTTCACTGGCATAGCGCTCACTTCCGCTGTTTCTGGCTGTCGAAGCAGAATCGATAAGTTTGTTCAAGAATTTATGAAATTTCCCTGAAGTCTTCAATGTTTTTGAAACATCTTTTGTAAGCCATTTCAAATCATCTTGTTCAAGATTTACAACATTCTTTGCTTTTTCTCCAACTATTGAATTTTGCCACTTATTATTGAGCATTAAAATCATAGATTTTTCAATCGAAAACTCATAGTCCTCTTTCTCTGCCTTTTCAATAAAATCAACAATCTCCTTTTCACTTAAGCGCTTTAAAAGTTTGTTGTTTTCATCGATAATAAATTCAAGACTTGAATTTATGACCTGTCTTACCTCGTTTTCGTCGCATTTTTTACCGGCAATTTTATATTTTTTCATAATTTTCCTCCTGATTCTTAATTTTAACACGGTTTTTTTTAGAAAAAGTGACTTTTTTAGAAGCAAAATTGTTACTAATTATTGCTTTTGTATGTTATAATTTACTTATGAATGTTTATATTCAACTAAATAAAGCAATTCGATACATTGAAGAAAAACTTTTTGAAGAAATTGACCTAAAAACTTTAAGCCAATTTCTTTGTGTGAACATTTCAAGTTTTAAGACTATATTTTCAATCTTGACCGGTCAAACGGTGACCGAATACATCAAAAAACGCAGACTTAGCGAAGCCATCAAACTCATCGAAAAAGATAAGATTATAAACGTTGCTATTCTCTGTGGTTATGACAGCAGGGCCTCTTTCTCTCGTGCATTTAAAAAATTTCATGGATATAATCCTTCGGAATATAAAAAAGGCAAAAGTTTCAAATATTTCAATTCTATATATTTCAATGAAAATTGCAAAGACCACACTTCAATCTTAGCAAGTTACAAGTCTTTGCCTAGTTTAACACTATATGGTATTAAATGTGAATGTTATAATTTTCAACAAATAGAAAAATTTTGGCAAGAGATGAAAAACAAACACAAAGAAATTATTGAAGCAAAAGAATCTTTTGGGCTTGTTTATTTTGACAAATTTACTTCAAGGTTAATTTATTATATCGCCCTTCTCAATAAATTTGATTTTAATGAAACAAAAATTACTATTCCAAAAACAACTTATATATCAACGATTCTCAAAAATCCGCTCGCATCACAAATTTCAAAAATTGGAAATGAAATAAACAGCAAAGACTTGGCAAATTTCCCAGACATTGAAATTTATACGTCAAATCAAGTTGAACTTTTATATAAAGTTGATTGATTTTCTTTGAAAAATTAAAAATCTTTTGTATAATATTTGTCATGAAGAAAACCATTACGATAAAAAAGGGAATAAAAAGGTTTATCAAATATTTCTTTCAAACATTTAAAACAGGGAAATATCTTTTAATAAAATATATCGGCACTGCAATTCTTATGAGCGTGATTGCAGTCCTTTCCAATCTTTTACAAGTGGAAGAACTCACCTATCTCAACGCAGTTTTGGCAGTTGACTATTTTTCATCTATGATTTCTTTTGGAATTTATACCGGCACAAACATTCTTGCAAATCAAAACTTTTCTTCCAAGACTTATGTTCGCAAATTCACTGGAATTGGTTTCAAACTTGCAGTTTTTCTTAACCTTTTGTTTGTTGCCATCCTTGTTATCTTCCCAAAATTTATAGCGAAAAATTTGAAAATGAACTACTATAAATGCAAAGATGGCTTCACTTATGAAGAAGTTGTGGGATAATAATTTTTATTAAAATAAAGAAAAAGAACATGAAGAACGCATAAGATATGGTTAAGACGACGATAAAGATTATTAAAAGCACCAACTCTTAAAAAAACACCTAAATTTTAGGTGTTTTTTGTGCTTTAAGCACTTTATTGTGTGAACAACAAGACATAATCTCGCAAGAAATTGTCTTATTTTAAATTATTTAAAATTCTATAAACTTCACCCCAGTTGCTTACATATTTTAAAAATTTGTTTTCTGGAACTTTACCCATATTTGAATTAAGACATAGCACCATAATTTTATTTTTACTCAGATCTTCGCATATATGGAAATTATCATCAATCATAACATCAACTTTTTCATTAAGACAAGTTTGGATTTTATCTTTTTCATTCCAGAAAATCTTGTCAAACTTAATCTTTTCTTTTTTAAGTTTTCTAAGCGTCACTTTGCGTGTTCTTTTATCATTCTTTCGTGCTGTTATAAAAATGATTTCATGCCCAGCTTCAATAAGTTTATCAAGCACAATCTTTGCACCTGGAACAAGATCAAAATCGTCTAGATGAAGATGATTTTTCATATACTCATCAAACTCTTCTTTTGTCCAGTCATATTTCTCTTGCACGCGCACTTCGTCACGAT
>CAOJNR010000099.1 GCA_948439925.1 uncultured Clostridia bacterium | reverse complement strand
CTATTTTATCTACATACATTTAATTTAGCATATTTTTCATAAAAGCGAATAATTTGATTTTTAAATATTTTGATTTTGTGCTATACTAAAAATATGAAAATACATTCAACAGAAGAAATAAAAGAAAATTGCATAATTGTTGCAATTTCAACCAAGAAAGAAGATGATATTTCACGCAAGATTGATGAAACCCCGAGATTGGCAACAACGGCAGGACTTAATGTTGTGAAATGCTTTTATCAAGTGATAAAAGATTTCAATAAGGCGACCGTTCTTGGAAAAGGCAAACTTGAAGAGATTGGTCAGTTTATTGAAGAGTGTGATGAAGTGATTGACGTTGCCATTGTTGACTATGCGCTCAGCGGAAGTCAGATAAAAAATCTCACAAACGCGTGGGGAGTGAAAGTTGTTGATAGGGTAGGGCTTATCATTGACATCTTCGCCAAAGGCGCTCAGTCGCGTGAGGCACGGCTCCAAGTCAAACTTGCGCAAGATAAATATATTCTGCCACGCCTCAGCGAAATTGCAGGAACGAGCGGTCGTTTTGGCGGAGCAGGTGTTGGTATGCGCGGACCTGGCGAAACCAAACTTGAACTGAACAAGCGTATCCTTGAAAAAGAAATCGAATCACTTAAAAAACAAATTGAAAAAATCAAAGAGCAACGCCTTATTTCAAGACGCGAGCGCAATAAGTCAGGTCTGCCAAAAATTGCCATAGTCGGCTATACTAACGCAGGCAAATCCAGCCTTCTCAATGCACTCACCAAAGAGAATATCTATGCCGATGACAAGTATTTTGCAACCCTCGACACCACCAGCCGAAAACTATATTTAGGCGAAAATAGGTTTGCAATTCTCACCGACACTGTCGGCTTTATCAGTGACCTTCCACATCAACTTGTTGACGCCTTTTCTTCAACGCTTGAAGAGGCAACAGACGCCGACCTCATTTTGCATGTTGTTGACTTGTCGCTCGATAAAGTCACCGATAAAGAGATTGAATATGTCACAAACATGAAAGTCACCAACGAACTTCTCGACAGCCTTGGCGCAACGAAAAATAGGTTGACAGTTTTCAATAAGAGTGACAAACTTTCAAAGCCAGTTGAACTTAAAGAAAATGAAATTCTCATTTCCACCAAAACAAAGCGCGGAATTGACGCACTGCTTGCGAAGATAGCAGACAATTTGTTTGAATAAAAAGCACGCCAATCAAGGTGTGCTTTTTAATTATATACATCTGAATTATCATTAAAATATATTCTATCATAAAATTCTGAAAGTGTTATTCCTGCACCTGCACAAAACTTTTTGATTGTAAAAACGGTAGGGCTTTTAGTCTTATCGTTCATAAAGTCAAACATTGTTGAAGGAGTAAGATTTCCATTTAAGCAAATTTTAGTCAGTGAATCTGGATTATTATCTGATATTTCGTTTATTCTAGTTTTTAATGCTTCTCTTAAATTCATACTTCCTCCTTTTTAGTTTCGTTTTCATATTAAAATAAATAAAAAAATATGTCTTACTGAATTCCGTATTCAGATGTTATTTTTTTAAAAATCATAAATTTTATTCGCGAAAGTTATTTATCTTCTAGATTGTCAAATTCTTCACTCGAAAAAAAGTCTGCCAAAGTGAGATTGTTGGCTCTACAAAGTTTAAAAATAGTTTTTATATTAGGAATTTTTGTTTTTCCATAAATAAAATCAAAAATGGTAGATGGCGTTATATTAGAATTTAGACACAGAGAAGTTAGGGATTGGTTAGTAGTTTTTGCTAAATCTTTAATTTTTTCTTTGATTGCATCCTCTATTTTCATGCGTTGCCTCCCAGAATACAGGACAATCATATATTTTTTTAAAAAAAATGTCTTACGGAATAAAGTAATCAGTTGACTTTTTGGAAAATAAATAATAAAATATTTACGGAATAACGTAAAATATGGCAAAATGCATGTTTATAGGGCATAGAGATGCGGAATTAACATCTATGCAAGAAGAAAAGTTGAAGGGGATTGTTGAGAAACTTATAGTTGATAATAATGTCACAACTTTTTATTTTTCAGAAGTTGGTGATTTCGATGCGATTGCAAAAATGGTGGTGGATGAGATGAAAGAAAAATATCCGTATATAAAACGAATATTTGTTTGCGGAAAATATCAAAATGCAGGGGAGAGATATTATAAATGGAAATTAGAGCATTATGAAGAATGTTATGTTCCAGAGGAAGCAATTGGTGCAAAGCGAAACACGCATATTAAAACCAACGAACATATGATAAACAATTCTAATTATGTTGTTGCTTATTATAATAAAAGTTATTATTTAGCTAAAACAAAAAGTGGAACGAGAATAGCGCTTGATTATGCGCATCAAAAGCGCAAAATGATTATTAACATATTTGAATAAAAAAATCACATCAAAGTTAATGTGATTTATTTCTTTTGGTTATAGGTTTCGTTGAGTTTTGCAAGAAGGAAGTCAAGGTCGATGTCGTGAGTGGCGCATGCTTGTTCGATTGTTTCCTCACTGCCGAGGTGGCAAAATATGCAAAACATTCCAAAGCCCATAAAAACATCGCTAAGGTCCTTGTCAAGTTCAAGAACGCTGTGAACTGTCATGTCTTTGGTTATCTTTTTTTCTTCCATAATTTTCTCCTGTCAAAATATATTTTAGTCAATTTATTAAAAAAAATCAAATAAAAGCATGCAAATATTCAAAAAAATTAAGAATTTTGTCGTGTTTTGCCAATTTGAAATATTTGATTTTTATTTCTCATAGATTAAAGTATGAAAAGTTTAAAAGAATATATTTCAAAAATTTTAGTGTCAATCTCAGAAGGAAAAGAGATTGGTTATGTGCTTGACTCTGTGCTTGACGACCAGTTAAAAAAGGTTAAAGGCTTTATTGTTGTTGACAGTGAGAGCGAAGAAGAGGTCTTTTTGCCAGCAGGAAAAATTAAGGCTCAAAATGATAAATTTATTTTTGTTGAAGGCGCTTTTGACGTCGAGTTTTTTGGCGGAGAGGAGTCAAACAATCCAATCGGCAAACATGTTTTCGACGGCAATGGAACTGATTTTGGAAAGGTGATTGACTGCCATTTGCGTGACAATTTTGGGCTGGAAAAACTTATCACTGATAGGTGTGAAATCGTTCAAAAAAACATCATGACAAATGGAAAAGACTTTATATTTTTTGGAAATAAAAAAAGAAAGAAAAATCAAAATAAAAAAATATTTGAAAATTATCAAAAAAATTCACAAAA
>CAOJNR010000098.1 GCA_948439925.1 uncultured Clostridia bacterium | reverse complement strand
GGCTCAGAGAAAAAGGTATCGCTGCTGCCGCAAAGAAACAAGACAGAATCGCCGCTGAGGGTATCGTTACATCTTACATTCATATGGGTGGAAAGATTGGCGTTCTTGTTGAAATCAACTGCGAAACTGACTTCGTTGCAAAAACAGACGCTTTTGTTCAACTCGGAAAAGATATTGCAATGCAAATCGCAGCTGCAAATCCTAAGTATGTTAGAATTGAAGAAGTTCCACAAGAAGATGTTGAGAAGGAAAAAGATATTCTCAGAGCACAAGCTCTCAACGAAGGCAAACCAGCTCAAATTATTGAGAAAATGGTTGAAGGCAGAGTTAAAAAGTTCTATCAAGACGTTTGTCTTATGGAACAAGCTTATGTTAAAGATGCAAGCATGACAATCTCTCAATATATCAACGAAATGATCTTGAAGATTGGTGAAAAAATCTCAGTTCGTCGTTTCGTTCGTTATGAAATGGGTGAAGGTCTTGAAAAAAGACATGATGACCTTGCTGCCGAAGTTGAAAAACAAATGAAAGGCAATAAATAATCAATAAATCACTAAAAAAGCGGGTGTTTTGACTCCGCTTTTTTTTTAGAAACGCAAGAATAACACGAATGAAGTGAGTGTTTTCTTATTTTTTGCCTATTGACAAAAAAGAGAATATATTGTATACTTTAAAAGAAAATAATATTGATTTTGCGCGAAAGCATAGCTTAAAACTTTGCGCACTAAACAATGGAGGAAAAATGGCTAAACAAAATAGACAAGCGCTTATCAACAACGCCGAAGCTGAACTTAAAAACCCTGAATTTGAAATTAGAAATTTCATCAAAAGCAATGTTGCCTTCAATAATCTTGTCAGCAAGATGAAACGTTTTTTGAGAGAGCATTTCGCTCTTTCTCAACAAGAGGCTGAAACTCAGATTTTGAGAATTTGCGACAGTAAGGATGAGAAAATGGCTGTTGAACTTTTCCATCTGCTTGAAGAGTTCAAACCTGCGGGGGAGGAACTTGGTCAAACTGACCTTATCGCTCGACATAACTTTGGTCTTGGAGTAATTGAAGATGCACTCAATCTTTTTAAAAGTGAAACTGAAAGCGTTAGTGCTGATTTTGTTGAATGTTTGAGAGAGGCAAAAAGGCAAGGCATTGACCCATTCAAATTTGCATGCAAAACAAACATGCGAAATGCTGACTTTGACAATTTCCAAGAAACTCTCACAATCTTGACTGAAAAAAGATACAAAGCTCTTAACAACAAAACCATTGTCAAGGGCAGTGAAATTGTTGATATGCTTGAACAGTGCACAACGCTTGCGTTTAGGCTCAAAGAGGAAAAGGTTAGCGACGTTCTCAGTTTTCTCTCTGATTTTGTTTATGACGAAAAAAGCAACAGCTATTTGGCAGATGTTCACAATATGATCAAGCTCTGTCCATCTCTTCTTATGTGTGATCCAGAGAATCTTCTCAGCACAATGGCAATGATTGAAAGCGAAATGATTCAAAAACGCGGAATGAGAAAAGCCGAAGTTGTCAGACGTATCGCTCTTTCACCATCAATTTTGATGGTTTCTGAAAACACAATTTCCACAGTTAAGGAAAGTTTGAAAAGTGTTATATTTAATCTTCTTCCTGACTCACAAGTTTATCAAGGTTCGAAAATGGAAGAAACTGCAGTAGCAATCGCTGAAAACCTTGTTTATAACCTTGACAACTTCACTCAGCTATCTTCAAAGTCGGCAAATGAGAACTTCTCACAAATGTCTATAACTTTAAAGAATTATCTTGGTGCAGACAATGCAATTTCTTGTATGCAAAATCTTTCTCTTTTAAAGCGAGATCCAGATGTTGTTGAATATGTTTTGGCAGTGCTTTCAAGCGCACCAAACAGTGATGAACTTCGTTCAGATTTCATCAATAGTCCAACAAAATATTTTGAACAGTATGAAAAAACACTTGCTCAAAGCAGTGGCGGTGAGAGCGAAAGAACAAGACGCGAAAAAGAAAATTTTGCAATTCAACCTCTTCCTCAGCTTAATATTGAAAGTGATAAACTCACTCAGCTTGAACGCAAACTGAAACAAAATCAGCGCAAAGAAGTTGCAGGGCTTATCAAAAAAGCAATGGAAGATCTCAAACATAAAAAAGAGGAAGAAGAGCGAAAAAGAAAAGAACAAGAAGAAGCCTATGCAAGAGCAAAACAAGAGAAAAAAGAAGCCGAAAAAGCCAAGAAACTTGCTTCAAAACAACAAATAAAAGAGTTTAAGAAAGCACAGCAAAATAAATCAAGCATTGCTCAACCTGCGCCAGTCATTCCAAGTCAAGTCCAAGAAAAAACCACAGGCGAAAAAATTATAAGCGCCTTGAATGGTCTTATCAAACATTATAAACCTCTTGATAAAAATAAAAATTATTCCTTGCCTGAAATGGTGCAACAAGTTTATGGAAATTTCTATAACACATTAAAGAAAAAGTGCAAAATTGAAGACATTATTCAGGGCGATAAACTTGTAAGTTTGACCAATCAATACAGCAAAGTTTATTCTGATAGAACAACTGCGAAAAACTTGTATTTGATTATCTGTGCTGAAATTTTGGAAGATTCAGTCCAATATCACAAAAAAAATCCTTTGAGAGAATTTATGGGCTCGGTTCACGAAGTTTATACATTAGATGATGCAACTGTTGAAAAATTGCAACCTATATTTAAAGATAAAAAATATGCAAAAAAGAATATCTCAATTCTTGAATATTTAAACAAATACATTCAACCAATAATTATCGAAGAAAATGATATGCTGAAAAAACTTCAAGATTCACTTGCTTGTTATAATATAAGCTCCAAAAATAATGTCAATTCTGTGGCTTTGGCTGAAACAATCAAACATCTCGTTGATAGCGAAATTAACAACTATCAAGAAATTTTCAAGTTCATAAACCTTGAAAATGAAACACCAGAAGTTAAACAAAAAATTGAAGAATTAACAGATAAATATTTTGATGTGGCAAAATTTGATGTTGAAAAAATAGATAGAGAATTTAGATTTGATAAACCACTCAATCCAACTTTGAATGTCAAACTCATGCTCCAAAGTTATATCCTTCCATACCTTGCTTACGTGCTTGCTGTTGCACATAACGGTGGATTATATGAAATTAAATCACATAAAACTTTAAGAATTTTGCAAGAATTTGGAATTAAACTTGGCAATTTTATGGGTCAGTCTTATGTTTCTCCAAGTGCTTATAAATTGCAAGGTGCAGAATCCTTTATTGATATAGCAACACAAGAATTTATAGAAG
>CAOJNR010000097.1 GCA_948439925.1 uncultured Clostridia bacterium | reverse complement strand
TTCACAGTTTTGCTTTCAGTTTGCCTTTATTTCATTTTAAATTCTGTGCAGTCAATTTATCTTATTTTCAATGAAACAGGTTTTGCTTTCTGGCATGTGATTCTTATTTCCTTCTTTGGCTCAATCGTTTCGATTTGCGGTGACCTTTTTGAATCACTTTTAAAGCGCCAAGCTGGCGTCAAAGACACTGGTCGAGTGCTTGCTGGACATGGCGGAATGCTTGACAGATGCGACTCTTATGTTTTTGTTGCTCCATATTTACTTTTGGCTGTTGTGTTTATTTTAATTTAAAAATTTATGTGAGGAAAAATGTTCGTTTTGTATATTTTACTAGCTCTCGTGATTCTTCTATTAATGGTGCTGATTCATGAGCTGGGGCATTATACGATAGGAAGGCTTTTAGGTTTTAAAATAACTGAATTTTCAGTTGGTTTTGGTAAGGCAATTTTTCAGAGGACGAATAAGCGTGGGGAGAAAATTTCCCTTCGCCTTTTTCCGCTTGGTGGCTACTGCGCTTTTGCTGGCGAAGGTGACGATGACGGCGAAAAAGAAAAGTCTGAGAATGATGAAAAGTCTGAAAAGTTATCAAATTCAAAAGAAACAAAAACTGACAAAAAAAATGCTGTTGTTGAAAATAAAACTGAAATCAAAAAAACAGCCATCACGGAAAAGGCTGATAAAAAGTCAGGTGAACTTTTGTTTAACGAACAACCAGCTTGGAAGAGAATTTTGGTTTTCCTTGCTGGTGTAACTTTCAACTTTGTTGCTGGAATAATTTTTTCTTTTATTCTTCTTTGTGCGGTTGGTTATGATATACCTCAGGTGACCAAATATGATCCGCTTGCTTACAGTGTGAGTGATAACTACGTTCACAATGCATCTGCCGAAGAACTCCAAGAAGGTGATGTTATATTCTCAATAAATGGTCGCAAGATTGACTTTGCTTATGGAAGCACTTTCAATGACATTATATCAGATGAGCAAAAGAAACTGCTTGCTTGGGTCAAAGACAATGAAGGGGCTGATTTTTCTCAGTATCCAGTTTTAAACTTTGTTGTTCGTCGTGACGGAAAGATGGTTGAAGTGCCAGTTTCCTTCTATCAAATTGAGCAAGAGAAGAAAGAAGTTGATGAACAGGGGAATGAAATTATCAAGACCGAAAAAGCATATTCTCTGGGCATTTATGCCGAGGCGTATAAACATAGTTTTTGGGAAGCGCTCCAACGTGCAATCCCATTCACTTTTGGTCTTGCTTGGGTTGTTTTAAAATCTTTGTGGATGCTTATAACTTTCCAACTCGGAGTCGATGCAATCGGTGGTCCAATCACGACAATAGCGACAATCGCAACGGTAACGCAGGCAAGCACCACAAACTTGCTTGTGCTTATTCCTCTCATTTCGGCAAACCTTGCCGTCTTCAACTTGTTGCCGATACCTGCGCTGGACGGGTCGCATGTTCTGTTCACAACGATTGAATGGATTCGCAAAAAGCCAATAAATCGCCGAATTGAGAATATAATTCACACTGTTGGCTTGGCAGTTTTGTTCGGACTTGTAATACTAGTTGACATCCTGCATTTTGTGTTGTAAAATATAGACATGGATTTAATAGAAAAAATTAACAAAAGATTTGATAATAAATATTCCTACTTGAAACTTTTTGACATTGTTTATGACGTGAACAATTTTGTTTGCACAGTTTCATTTCTTTATCCTTACAAAATAACTGATATCGGCAGTGAGGAGAGGGGTGAACTTGAAACTTTTGTCAAAGAGTTTTTTTCGCTCAACTGTGACGTGAGGGTCAAATTTAAAAAAAGTTTTCTCGATGAAAAACTTATAAAGTTTGAAGTTAAAAATTTCTTTGAACAAAAACATAAATCACTTGTTCCATTTATTGACCTTGATAACATTTCGTCAAGTCACGAAGAATATAAAGTCACTGTCAATATTTCACTTAATCAAGATGTGCTTTCAATGCTTGATGAAAGTGAAATAAAGCAGGAAATTGTCAAGTTTCTATCGGCTCGTTTTATTGCTGAATTTGAAATTAATTTAAATGAAATTGCCGAAACTTTGCCAACCGAATTTGACGTTGATGACATTTTGCCAACACGTGTTAACACTGTTGAACGATACAATATGGTCATTGACAATATGCTTTTTGGCGGAGAAATTGCACCAAAACCTGAATACATAAAAAACATTAAAAAGCCAAAAGGGTCGGTTATTCTCGGCGGAATTATATCTTCTTTCACGCGCAAAAGTTTCATTGCAAAGCATGGCAAACGTGCTGGCGAAGAAAGGTTTTATTATTCTTTCACCATAAACGATGGCGCGCCAATGGAAGTTATTTATTTCTGCACAAAATCAAATGAGAAAAAAATGGAGTCACTTGCTGACGGCATGAGTGTTATCTGCGTTGGTGACGTGATCAAAGGGCTCAGTGGAAAGCTTAATTATAAAATCAAAAAAATGGCGCTTGCAACACCTAAGCATGAAGAGGTGGTTGTTAACGCACCAAGCGGACGACACAAACAAGTTGTTTTTCCTGAGCCTATTGAAACCAAAGCACAATCGAATCTGTTTGAAGATAAGCCAATCTATAACGTTAACATTATGAGCAACACCTTTGTTGTGTTTGATATCGAAACCACAGGCCTTGATCCTGAAACTTGTGAAATCACAGAAATCGGTGCGGTTAAAGTTGTGGACGGTGTGATAAAAGAACGATTTGCTTCATTTGTTAAGATTAGCGGAAAGATTCCAAAAGAAGTTCAGGAGATAACTCACATAACTGATGACATGTTAAAGTTCGCTCCAAGCCTTGAAAATGTTATTCAAGATTTCTATGATTGGACAAGAGGTTCAATTATAAGCGGATATAACATTATCGGATTCGATATGAAATTTATCCAAAAAGCTGGCAAGAAGTTTGGGCTTAAATTTGATAATGACCTTCTTGATGTGCTCATTATCGCACGAACAAGCAGTTTGCGAGTGAGTAACTATAAACTTGGAACAGTTGTCAATGCTCTTGGAATCACTTTGGAAGGCGCGCACAGGGCATATAACGACGCACATGCAACTGCACAAGTCTTGCTTGCTCTTTCAAAGAAAAAGTAGTGATTTAAGTCGCCTTTCAGTGTTTTTTAAGAAAAATATATTTAATACAATTCGTTCTTGAAATAAATTGCAAAAAAAGCGTTTAAAACGCCAAAAAAAAATTAAAAATTTACGAAAAATTTTAAAAATACCTTGCTTTTTAAATTTATTTAGGGTATAATTAAAATAACTTGAC
>CAOJNR010000096.1 GCA_948439925.1 uncultured Clostridia bacterium | reverse complement strand
TGCAGTTAAGCCAAGAAATGTTCTTAAACTGGGCTCTTTCACTGTTGAATTTATCAAAGTAACTCACTCAATCGCAGGCGCTCTTGCTCTTGCAATCACAACGCCAGCAGGCACAATCGTTCACACTGGTGACTTCAAGATTGACTATGAGCCAATAGATGGTCAAATGACAGATTTGACACGCCTTGGTGAGATTGGAAGAAAGGGCGTTAACCTTCTTCTCTGCGAAAGCACCAACGTTTGCAGAAAGGGTTATTCAATGAGTGAAAAAACTGTTGGAAGAACACTTGAGTCACAGAGATAACAGGATTTTTGTTGCAACTTTTGCATCAAACATATACCGTTTGCAACAAATTCTTGACCTTGCTGAAAAATATAAAAGAAAAGTTGCTTTCACTGGCAGAAGTATGATAAATATTTCCGAAGTTGCAATGAAACTTGGTGAACTTCACTATAATCGTGAAAATATTGTTGATATCGAAAAAGTTAACAAAATGGACGATAAAGAAGTGCTTATAGTTACAACTGGAAGCCAAGGCGAGCCAATGAGCGCGCTAACTCGTATGGCTGGCGGAGAGTTTAAAAATATCAAACTCAAAGAAAATGACTTAATCGTTTTCTCTGCTTCGCCAATTCCTGGAAATGAGAAAAATGTATATAAGGTTGTCAATGCGCTGTATAAACTTGGTGCTGATGTAATTTATGACGAGCTTGCTGATGTTCACACTTCTGGTCACGCTTGCCAAGAAGAGCTTAAACTGATGCACTCCCTTGTTAAGCCAAAATTCTTTATTCCAGTGCATGGTGAATTCCGCCACATGAAACTGCATAAAGAACTTGCAATGTCACTTGGAATGGAAGCGAGAAACATTATCCTTGCAACGCTTGGAATGCAAGTGGAACTCTCTCCAAATTCAATCAAAGAGGTTGGCTTTGTCACTGCTGGACAACGTCTTGTTGACGGCTATGGTATTGGCGACATGGACAGCAATGTTCTCAAAGAGCGTAAACAGCTTTCAGAAGATGGAATTTGTGTTGTTTGTGTGAATATCAATAACATTGCAGGTGAAGTCACAAGCGAACCATTTATTATAACTCGCGGTGTTGTCTATGCCGATGAGCAAGAGGCTTTTGTTCAGGATGCCAAAGCTTCAATCATTGCATCACTTAAAGAGCAAGATTTGCGTGGTGTTGAGCCTTCGGTCATTAAGTCAACTCTCAGACGCAACATTTCAAACTTCATATTCAAGCGCACAAAGCGCCGTCCTATCATTTTGACTATCGTCACACTTGACTAAGGAAAAATTATGGAGTTTTTGGAAGAACTTAAAAATTTTGCCAAAGAAAATAATGTGCCCATTTTGCGAGAAGAAAGTGGGCATATTCTTTCTGATTTAATAAAAAAAGAAAGACCTAAGAGAATACTTGAAATTGGAACGGCAATCGGTTATTCTGGCATATTAATGCTTTTGGCAAGTGAAGAATGTTTTTTAACGTCTGTTGAAAAGAATGAAAAGAGAGTCAGAAAGGCAAAGGAAAACTTTGAGAAAGCTGGAATGCAAAATCGAGTCAAGCTTATTGAAGGCGATGCAATGGAGATTGTGAAAAGTCTTGAAAACGCAGGTGAAAAGTTTGATTTTGTTTTTCTTGACGGCCCAAAAGGACAATACGAAAAATATCTGCCATATCTGAAAAAGATGTTGATAAAAGGTGGAATTTTGTTTGCTGATGATGTCTATCTGCATGGCTGGGTCAAGGGTGATGATATTCCACCACATAAACATAGGGCGATGGTGATGGCTCTTCGAAGATTTATAAAGAATATTTCTTTGGATGAAGAACTTGAAACCCAAATTCTTGATATTGAAGATGGAATAAGTATAAGCCGGAAGAAATAAACCAAATATTGAATAAAAAATGATAACAAGACAATAAATTTAAAAAAGTTATAAATTTATTGTTTTTTTATGTCAAATTTGGTAAAATAAAAATATGCAATTTGAAGCCGAACTTATTTCCTTTCTCCAAGGCAGTGGAGAAGGCTGGATAACATTTTTTAAAATCGTCACTCTGTTTGCGAGCTGGCTTGGTTTTTCAATAGCTCTTGCTTTTATTTTCTTCAAAGATAAAAAACTAAGCTATCTCTTTTTTATAACCTTCTTTGTTGGACTTGCAGTCAATATTGCACTCAAATTTATCATTGCACGTCCAAGACCATTTGACAGTTATGATAATATTTTAAACCTTGGCAACGAAAAAGGCTATTCAATGCCAAGCTCACATGCGCTTTGTGCTGGCATGATCAGTGTTTTTGTTTGTGTCACCACATTTAAAGCCACAAAAGGTAAGTTTACACGTGCAATTTCTGTTGTTGCAATGCTTCTATATTATGCATTAATCGCAGTTTCACGCATGATGCTTGGCGTTCATTATCTAACAGATGTGATAACTGGCGGAATTGTTGGCGCTTTGCTTGCACTTATGGCAGTTTTGTTATATAATATCTTCATAAAGAAATGGAGAAGACAACATGGAAAGGATAACGAGAAATAAAGAAGAAACAATTTCTCTTGGAAAAGAATTTGCAAAAAATATAAAAAAAGGCGACATCGTCATTTTTAATGGTGACCTCGGCGCAGGAAAAACACATTTCGCCAAAGGTTTCACCGAGGGGATTGGAAGCAAAAATTTGGTGACAAGTCCAACTTTTACTATTATGAATATCTATGAAGGTGGTCGCTTTCCAGTATATCATTTTGATATGTATAGGCTTTCATCAATGGAAGAGGCTGAGGAGCTCGGCTTTGAGGAATATTTCGACAAGAACAGCCTTGATGGTGTGAGCATAGTGGAATGGCCATCTCAGGTCGAAGGACTGATTAAAAAACCTTACTATGTGGTCAGTATCGAAAAACTTGATGATAACACAAGAAAAATAACAATCGGGAGAGAAGAATGATAGCGATTTGTTCTGCGCTCAAAAAAGCGCTTATAGCAGTTGAAATAAATGGCAAAAATGCATTGGTTGAACTTGATGACAAAATCAAACATTCCGAGAACATTTTGCCGAAAATTGATGAGCTTTTGCAGTCTATTTCCTGCTCAATAAAGGATAACGATAGCTTTGCTGTGGTGATTGGGCCAGGATCTTTCACTGGTTTGAGAGTTGGCGTTGCTCTTGTCAAAGGATTGTGTGCAGGTCAAGAAAAAATTGTGTTTCCGTTGTCAACACTATCGCTTATGGCATATAGTTATTGTAAACATAACAGTCCAAAGGAAAGTTCTTGTATGGTTATCAATGCGCTGAGCGGTTTCTTTTTTGTGTGCGAATACGATAAAAATGGCA
>CAOJNR010000095.1 GCA_948439925.1 uncultured Clostridia bacterium | reverse complement strand
TGGATTATGATTCCAATGGGAATTACAAACATAACCTCAGCACTTTTAAATTCGCTTGGCATGGAAGTTAAGTCATTTATAAACTATTTTATCGGCTCAATCTTCATGTTTGTCGCTCTTTGGATTTTGCCTTCACTTGTTGGTATAAATGCTCTCGTCTGGGGGATGGGCGTAAGCTTTGTTGTCACTGCAATTTTGAATACTATTATGCTTAAACGTAAAACCAAACTTGATTTACACCTTTTGAAACCAATATGTCTTTTGTCGATTTTGATTGTGCCATGCTCAGCTTTAACCAGCTTTGTGACAAGCCTTTGCACATTCGTTTTTCCTCAATTTGTCACACTGTGTATTGGCGGAATAGTAGGCACGGTTACCTTCACGCTTTTGTGCGGAGTTTTCAATCTTGTCGATATTCGCTCTTTCTTAATCACAACTTCAAAAAGGCTTAGCCTTGACAAGCTGTTTTTAAAGCTGAAATTTAAAAAGAAAACAAAATAGAGAAGAATATACTCAAAATTTCAAAAAAAATTATAAATTTCTTTTGTATGAGCATAATAGGGTTATGTTAACCATAATCATTCGTTCAATTATAATTTATTTAATCGTTCTCTTGGTGTTTAGGCTGATGGGAAAGCGTCAGCTTGGTCAGATGCAACCATTTGAGCTTGTTTTGACTTTGATTATCGCTGACCTTGCAACAATACCTATGGCAGAGGTGTCAGTGCCTGTTTTGCATGGGATTATTCCGCTTTTGACTCTTGTTGTTTTGCATTTTCTCTTAACTCTTCTCACAAGAACAAGCACTTGGTTTTCAAAGGTTGTCAGTGGAAAGCCTGTGATAATTATCAATCCAAAAGGCATCGACTATAAAGCAATGAAAAACCTCAATCTTTCAACTGATGACATATTTGGCGCGCTCAGAGAATGTGGATATTTTTCAATCGATCAAGTTCAGTATGCCATTATGGAAACAAACGGAAAAGTCAGTATCATGCCAAAAGCAGATTCGGCACCTGCCACAAATGGTGATTTGAAGCTTAAAGTTGAAGACAGTTTCTTGCCAATAACACTTATCAGTGAAGGCAAACTTATGGATGAAAATCTTTCACTTGCCAAGCTTGACAAAATGGCAGTGGAAAAAATTATTAAAGACAATGGCGCAAAGTCTATCAAAGATGTTCTTCTTCTGACAGTTGACAAAATGGGCGCAAGCTATATTCAACTTATGCAAGGTGAGGGAAAAAGCTTTCAAACCAAAGAGGTGAGCGCATGAAAGTTTTGCATTATATCAACTTTGCCATAATTATCATCTTTCTTATTGCAATTTGCATTGTTGAAGAAGTTCTGGTTTCTTCGTCACTGCGAGAAACACAAAAAGATTGTCTCCTCATTGAAGCAACTGTTGAAAGGCTGGATAGTGTTAAAAATATGGAAGTTGCAATTATGGTTGACAACCTTGAATATGACTGGAATGAAAATGAGTCCAGCATGTGTTATCTAGTCAATCATAAGAGTGTGCAAGAAATTGGACAAGAAATAGCCAAACTTAAACTCTATATAGCCAGCGATGATGTTGATAATTTTAAAGTTAGCATTGAGGTTATAAAATTCTACTGCCACAGCTACCTTCATTTCATGGGCGCAAACATTCATAATGTGCTTTAATATGATAAAATATAAAAAACATGGTTTAAATTATGCCATGTTTTTTAAATTTCCGTCTTTGCTCTATAAGATGTTTTTTTTGAGTTCCTAAGACAAGATAATGTGTTTTTTCGAATAAGATTTTTTCACTCCTAAAAAGTGCCTAAGGCACCGTGATGCACTTACCAAACTTTTTCTTTTTTCTTGGTTACAACAATGATGATTACAACAATAATCACAAGAAGTGCAACGCCACCAACAATCCACCAAATGATTGTTGTTGGTGAAATTTTGTTGCCTGTTTCAACTGTGAGAACATTGCTCTTGATTGGATTTGCAGGCGCTTCATCAGGTGAAGTGTGAGGTGTTACTTCGCAATAAACTTCCCAAGTTCCTGAAAGCGTGTTGCTGTCAAAGAAGAATGATACTCCATTTCTTTCAACTGCGTCATTCCAAATTGGATTGTTATAGCCTTCAAACTTAGGGAAGTCTTCGGCAGTTAAAACATATTTTTCACCAGTGCTGGTTATTCCACTGACATACCATCTGATTGTGCTTTGGTCAATGTAGTCAATGTTGTCGTTTGTGAGATAGCAACTCCACGCTGTGATAATTCCAGTCTTTGATGACTCCTCAGTTGCGTTAATAACAGGTGCTCCTTGAAGGGCAGTTGGATCAAGTCCAATGTATGATGTTGAGGCAATCTCGTCTTGGCTTGCAATTTTGAATACGATTGAAAATCTGTAAACTCCCCAGCCATAGCACTCTTTTAATTGGTCGTTTGCTGAATTGTCTTGTGAAAGAAGTGACCTTATTTGATTTGTTATGCTTTCTCTGAGGTTGTCTGCGTCAATATTAAGCGTTTCAATCTCGCTAAGGCTTTGAACCTTTTGGTTTTCTGCATAGAGATTTGCAGTTTTAATTTTTGTGTTGTCAGTGAAAGACTTCATGTCTGAGGCATATTCGTTGACATATTCAACACGGATATTGTAAGTGAAGTTTCCTTCTAAGTCGGGGAGAATCGAGGCCGATTCAAAATTGAAAGAAAGTCTGAAAGTTTTTGCATCTTGCCAGTTATATCGAATAACAGGGCTTCCGTTAAAAGATTGTTGAGGCACGCCATTTAATTGTCTGCCTTCACTATTCAAAACTTGAACATCGATTGCTTTTGTTCCCAGCGCAGAATCTGCATTTGTTGAAAAAACAGGCACAGCCATAAAAACTGAAAGGCAGATTGCGATAAGAGCTATCACAGAAAAAATTAAACTTGAAATTTTGTTGACTTTCATAACTTTCTCCTTTAAACAAAATTTGACTATTATAGTTTAGCATAAAAATGCCTAAACTAAAAATAAAATGAGCAAAATTTGATAAATTAGGCAAGAATATTTTTAAATTTTTCTTATCCTTTCAAATTGTTGACAAAAATTTAATAAAAATATATAATTTTTACATGGAAAATGATGTAATTGATGTGATGATTGCCAAAAACCAAATAGCAATCGATTTTGATGCTTTAAATAATGATTTGGAAGAAGAGGAAAGCACAGTTCTTCCAAAAGGCCTTGTGAGTGCGCAAAACTTTGACTGGATTGAAAATGAAGTGCTTTTTGTGGGTGTTAAAACTTCGCATATAGTTGGAGGAGTGAATTTGTCTTCCATTGATATTTGCGGGAAGAGCAGTCTTGACTGGCTTATGCTTGCCTCAACTGGATGTGAAAGCGTGATCATTAATGATCCAGAAGACGATCTTGTGTCGGCACTTAAAAATTTAAAAACAGACAAGAAATATATTGCTGTGTTTTATAGTGACACACCACTTGTTGATCGTGCTGTTTTTTATGGCGTTATGGATTATTTTGCAAAAGCAGGGTTTAACGCTATGAGTTTGCCAAGAGGTTATGTTTTCAGACGTGATTTTC
>CAOJNR010000094.1 GCA_948439925.1 uncultured Clostridia bacterium | reverse complement strand
AAGCGAAACATTCTTGTCAAGTTTGAAAGTGTCCACTGCTTTTATAAGTCCAATCGTGCCCACTGAAATAAGATCATCAGCTTCAAGCGAATAGGAATAGTTTTTGACAATATGCGAAACAAGCCTCAAATTGCGACTAACAAGAACATCTCTCGCTTCTTGATCGCCAGCCTCCTTCTTTTTCAGCCATTCAAGTTCCTCTTCCTTTGTTAGTGGTGGCGGAAACCCTTGCGCAGTATTAATAAAAGAAGTGAAAAAACAAAGTTTACTCGCAAACGCAGACAAACTTTCATATATCATCTAAGCACCTCCCAGAGAAGAAATCCCTATGTTTATATATGTTGAAATCTGTCGAATTTTGCTTGGACACTTAATTTTTTTGATTTTGTCTTGTCCTTTTTTTAATTATAAAAACTTTGAATATACTTTTCTTTATTAAGTTAGATAATAAAAAAATTAAGACAAAGCATAATTACCACTTTGCCTTAAAACAAAAAAAACAGTCTTAAATCAAGACTGTAAATTAGTTATAATTATATAACATACTACCTTATTTTTCGGTCTAGTCAAGCTAATATGCAATGCATACTAGAATAGATTTTCCACAAACTCAGAGCTGTCAAAAAGTTCAATATCATCCACGCCTTCACCAGTGCCTACAAAAACAACTGGAAGAGAATAATCTTTCTCTATCGCAACCACAACACCGCCTTTGGCTGTTCCATCAAGCTTGGTCAGCACAATTCCGTCAATTTGAACAAAGTCCTTAAAGGCATTTATTTGAGAAAGCGCATTTTGCCCTGTTGTTGCGTCAAGCACGATAAAGTTATACTTATGTGCTTCTGGGTATTCGCGATTGATAATCTTATCTATCTTTTTAAGCTCTTCCATAAGATTGGTTTTTGTGTGAAGTCTGCCTGCGGTATCAACGAGAAGGACATCTGTTTTGCGCGCTTTCGCACTTGCGATACCGTCAAACACAACCGCGCCAGCATCTGCGCCTTCACTATGCTTTATGATACGAGTTTTTGTTCGGTCTGCCCATTCATTAAGTTGAGATGACGCTGCTGCGCGAAAAGTATCCCCTGCAACAAGAGTCACATCCTTCTTCTGACTTTTAAAATATGAGGCAAGTTTGCCAATAGTTGTTGTCTTGCCAACGCCATTGACACCAATAATTGTTATTATTGCTGGATATTCTATCTCAATCTTGTTAAGGCTGTCAAACTCCTCTTTGAGAATGAGTTTAAGTTCATTTCGCACATCCTCAGCATTTCTGATTTTGGTTTTTCTTGCCCTAACGCGAAGGCTATCGACGAGATCCATACTTGTTCTCACGCCTATATCGCAAGAAATAAGCACGTCAGTGAGTTCATCATAAAAATCATCGTCAAGTTCACCATGGCTTAAAAGAGAATCAACTTTGCGAGCAAAAGATTCTCTTGTTTTTTTAAGCGCATTACCTATCTTTTTAAAAATCCCCATATTCTCTCCTAATAAGTCAAAATGATTTTAACCTAATTTAATATAAATTAATTCAAATTTGCGCCTTTTAAGATTTCAGTCTTTATTGTCAGACTTTTTCTAAAAGTTAAATTATTATTGAGCGTTCTTAATCGCATCTGCAAGTTTAACAGAAACAATCTTTGACACACCCTTTTCTTCCATTGTCACACCAAAGAGTGACAAAGCGTATTCCATTGTTGGTTTCTTGTGCGTGATAAGAATAAACTGAGTTTCAGTTGAAAGTTTGCGTAAGTATTTATCAATAATCTCAACGTTAGAATCATCAAGCGCAGCCTCAACTTCGTCGAAAAGACAGAATGGAAGAGGTTTAATTCTGAGAATTGCAAAGATTACAGCCATTGCAGTAAGCGATTTTTCTCCACCTGAAAGAAGGGTCATATTTTGAATTTTCTTTCCTGGTGGTTGAGCAAGAATTTCAACACCTGATTCAAGAGGATTTTCCTCATCACTAAGTGTAAGCCTTGCAGTTCCACCGCCAAAAAGTTCTCTGAATGTGATTTTGAAGCTTTCGTTTATACGAACAAGCTCGTTATTAAACTTCTCAACCATGATTTCTGAAAGATCTTTAATGATTTTTAAGAGGTCGTTTTGAGCTTTATCGAGATCCTCAGCCTGACCATTGAGTTCGTCATAGCGGTCAAGCAGAACTTTGCAGTCTTCTATCGCATTAACGTTGACATAGCCAAGAGCACTTATTGCCTTTTTTAGCCTATTAATTTCAGGCATAGCAACATTGATATCAAAATCAGGACGACGGAATTCAAGACAACCTGAGTATGTGAGTGAATATTCCTCATAAATGCGCTCTTGCATTTGTTCAAGCTCGGTGTCAACCTTGGAAAGATTCATCTCTTCTCTGAACTTCTTGTCATTAATTTGAGAAAGTTCTTCCATAAGTTGAGATTTCTTTGCATCAAGTTCTTTGATGGTCACTGAAATATTATCCTTACTTGCAATGATTTCATTACGTTTTTTAGTCACACTTTCAAGTTCTTTCTTTTTCTCAGAAGATGGAGCTGATGCAAGTTTTTCCTTAATCATATCCTCTGCCGATTCAATAAACTGGTCATTTTTCTCAATTTGAGATTTGAGGTTTTCAATGTTGACAGTGAGTCTGCCATTTTCGTCAGTAAGACGATCAAGTTCAAGTTTTATTGAGGCAATCTTTTGCTTAGTTGATGCCATTTCAACTTTGACAGTCATTATATTATCACTAAGTTTATCGCGCTCTTTTCTGAGTTTCTCATTCTTTTCTCTTTTCTCTTTTATAAGTTCATCGGCGTCAACTCGGTTGCCACTAAGTGCACTTTCAATCTTCTCAGAACGAGAAAGTTCATCATCAATAAGACTAAGTTTGTTTGTGACAGTCTGCCCTTCCATTTGAGCAACTTTAAGGTTATCTTCAATTTCAGAAAGAAGAGTTTTATATCTTTCAAGTTTCTCTTTCTCTTTTGCCAGTTCAACTGTTTCATTGTTGATCTTATCTTGAATAAAACTAAGTTTTTTCTTACCCTCTTGAAATATGGCCAAGCTCTCGTCATACTCTTTTTTAAGCCTGTCTTCCTTGGCAACAAGTTTGATTATCTCATCACCCAAAGTTTCAATCTCACGTTGTCTGCCCATAAGGTTTGCAACTTCATTTTTCTTGCTACCACCTGTGAGCGAGCCCTGAGGATTGACAACATCACCTTCCAAAGTGACAATTCGGTAAGAATAGCCAGACGATTTTGCAAGGTTTACAGCTGTGGCAAGTGTGTCAACAATCACTGTGCTTCCCAGCAGGTTGCTCACAACATTGTCAATCTTTTTATCGTAGTCAACAAGTTCGCTTGCAATGCCAAAGCAACCAGGCTTTCCAGCAACAAGTTTTCTGTCGAGGTCACGTCTTTTCATTGAAGTGATTGGAAGGAAAGTCGCACGGCCAAAGCTGTTTTCTTTCAAGAATCTTATAAGTTCTTTTGCGCCTTCTTCATCAAAAGTTACAATATTTTGAACAGCTCCGCCGAGTGCAACCTCAATGGCTGTTTCAAACTTTTCAGGCACTTTTATAAGTGAAGCAATCACTCCCACGATATGTTTGCCGATTGCACCAT
>CAOJNR010000093.1 GCA_948439925.1 uncultured Clostridia bacterium | reverse complement strand
TCTTTTAAAATCAACCCTAACACCACAGTAGCGTTTGTTGGAAAGTCTGGAAGCGGAAAGTCAACCATTCTTAACCTAATGTCCAAGATGTTCGAATGTGACAGCGGTCAAGTTCTCATTGACGGAATTGACATTAAAGATTTCGATAAGCCTACAATTCGAAAAACCATTTCCCTTGTCAATCAGTTCCCATACATCTTTGACATGACAATCAAAGAAAACTTGATTCTCGCCAAAGAAAATGCAACCGATGAGGAAATCAATGACGCAATCAAGAAAGCGTCACTTGAAGATTTTATTTCCTCTCTTCCAAAAGGTCTTGACACAAAAGTTGGCGAAAGCGGAATCAAACTTTCTGGTGGACAGAAACAAAGGCTTGCCATTGCAAGAGCACTTCTCAGAAACTCGTCAATAATCATCTTTGACGAAAGCACATCAAGCCTTGACAACTTTGCACAGGCTGACATCAAAAAGAGTATTGATGCGCTCAAAGGCAAAAGCACAATTATTATTGTCGCTCATCGCCTTTCAACAATTAAAAATGTTGATAAAATTTTCTTCCTCGAAGACGGCAAAATAATCGACTCAGGCTCTTTTGACAAACTTTTCACAAAGAACAAAAAGTTTAAGGAAATGTTCTTAACTGAGAATATATAAAAAACGCTTAAAATTAAGCGTTTTTTTGTGTGCCATAAACACTTTTTATGCGCATTATGCGCTTACTTTTTTATCTTTTTCAGAAACATTTACTTGTCAAGTTTCAAGCATTGTTTATTATAACAAGAGGTTTCCGTTATCAGTTTCAATAACTTTCAAAATGTTTTCTTCCTCACCTGTCACCGCATTGATGTAGAAATAGTAAGTCGCATCATTGTAAGTTGTTTCAAATTCATAACACAAAACTTCGCGATTGTAATCTAGTGGTGCAAGCACAGTTCTTCTGCCGTTAACCGCAAATTTTGAAGGAACTTTCACTTCTGCGTCCTTGATTGAGCCTTGTGGTGAATCAATTTGGCGTGAGGTGTGATTTGTGAAATATGTTGTTGCATCATAGCCCACAACTGTTCCAGAAGAAAGGTCTACCTTAACTTTGACAAGGTCTGGATAGAGCACTACTCCACTCTGAATTGGCGCGATATTGAAATATGCCTCATCAGAAATGGTGTCAGTCCAAACAACTTCTGGCTTCTCAATTCCATTAAGCTTAACAAATTCAAGGGCCAGTTCTTGCGCTTTTGCTTTGTCAATAGATTTCTCTTTTGAGCTGTTTCCAGCACCACTGACAGTTAAGATATGACCGCCAATCTTGCTAACCTGAATGAAAATCATCTCTTCATCAGAGTTCTTTGCGCGGAAGTTATAGGTTTCAAATCTGCCGTTTGCTTCACCTTCATAGTCAATCGAAACAAGGTTTTTAAAACACTTTTGCGCTTTTGTTATTGCGTCCTCTTTTGAAACCTTTGCGCCAGTCAAACCTTTGATTTCGCTGTTGACAACAGAATCAGAGAAAGGTCCATCATAAATCATGGTTGGATAATCAACATCAGTGTCGTGGATGCCAGCAAATTCTTTGGTGAAAAGATTGCCATCGGTATCAAGATTCATGGAGTTATCAACAATGTTATAGCCCTGCTCAACTTTTCGAATGATTTTGTTAAGTTCACTCTTCATTGTCAAAAGATTTTGATAAATTGAATCAAGCGTGTCAATTTCAGTCTGTGTCAAACTTCCGCCTTTTGAAAGTTTTTCACTGAGCGTTTGCGTGTAACCAGAAATTTGATTTATCATTCTCACATTTTCATTGATGTCATTTTGTGAAAGTGGCAAAAGTCCAATATTGCTTGACGCCTCATTTGCATTTTGCGAAACTTCCAAAAGCATTTTCTTTTGATAAGACGACGCATTTGACGCAAGCACTTTTGACATTTTGATTTCTGCATTGTTCACGCTGTCAACAAGGTCATGAAGTGACCTTTGATATACGCCTTCAAGGTCGTTTTTATATGACATTGCTTGATCATTCATTATGCCATAGCCAATTCCAAATCCAATCGAAGTCGCACCAAGAACTGCTGTGGATATTGCAAGTCCAATAACCCAGCCATTGAGTCTTTTGTTTTCTTTTTTTAGCCCATTTTTGTTATCGAGCACATCGTTATTTTTCATTTAGCCCTCCTATATCGCAAAGACATGTTTGCCATATGTGACAACAGTCTTTCTTGAATATATCCACTTGCTTGTCGCGGTGGACGCGTTATAATAGTAAAGGCTTCCATAACTTGGGTCCCAACCATTAAGTGCATCTTGCGCTGCCTTATATGCAGTTTGATTTGGCTCTAAGTTAATCTGCCCATCGTTGACGCAAGTGAACGCCCAAGGCTGATAAATAACGCCTGCGATTGTGTTTGGGAATGACGCACTTTTCACACGGTTGAGAATCACCGCCGCAACTGCAACCTGACCTATGTAGCTTTCTCCTCTCGCCTCTGCATGAACGCAACGTGCGAGAAGAGCAAGATCAGATGAAGACTGATTTGAAGAACCTGAGCCACTTGAACCAAGAGTGATACCCATTGCGGCAGCAGTTTTCTTTCCAACAATTCCGTCAACTGCAAGTCCATTCTTTCTTTGGAAATATTTGACAGCTTCCTTTGTTTTTGGACCATAAATTCCATCAACTGAACCTGTATAATAACCCCATTTTTTAAGTTTTTGCTGAATAAGTTTGTTTTCAGCTTTCGTCGTCGCTGCGAGCGCACTATCGCTGACTGACGAACTTTGATTTGTCATGCAATAAGCTCCAACTCCCGTTGCGCAAGAGATGAAAGCAAAAGCAAGAGAAAGTGCAATTTTAGATTTATTTTTCATTTTTCCTCCAACAATTTTCTAAAATACACTTTTAATTATTTCCCAAATTCGCGAAATATATACAACATTCTCGCTTTTTGTCGTTTTTGTGAAGCAAAATGCAGGAAAAAGAATGCACCACCAGTTGTTGCCTTCACCACTTCCAAGCTCCAAAATCAGCGCATCATAGTTACCTTCTTCAAGTGTAATATCGTCATATGTGCGCGTTGGAAAAAACTCATTATCTATCTTCGCATGCGAAGTGTAAGAAAAGCCTTCTTTCTTTAAAACGCCATTGGCAACAGACTCTATGTAAGAAAAATTTTCGCTCATAACTTTTATCGCCTCATCCTTGCTTTCAATGCCTGCAAGAACAGGAATAAGCGCCTCAACAATGGCGTCTTTGACTTTGTATTTCACATTTTGGTCAACTGACAAATTTGAATTCGCTCTGATATGTATTCTTAAATAGTCTGGCTCAGTCACAATTTGGCTCGACAGACCGCAACACGCCAAAGTTATCACAAGTCCAATAATTGAAAGAGCACCCAAAATCCATTTCATATTTTCACCTCATCTGGCATAATAATTGACTAAATTTTGTTAAGTTATACATGCATTAACAAAAAAACAGAGTCTAAATTTTAAACTCTGTTTTATTTGTTAACCAACTTTATCAAACCTATTTGTATGTTAAGCCACAATTTCAAATCCAGCAAGTCCAACTTCAAATACGTCGTTCTGCTGTGGCAAATTTTGTGCAAATTCAAACAATG
>CAOJNR010000092.1 GCA_948439925.1 uncultured Clostridia bacterium | reverse complement strand
AATATGACTCAGGAGAAGTGCTTTTTGCACGTAATGAAAAAGAGCATTTGCCAGTTGCAAGTATGGTTAAAATGATGACAATTCTTTTGACACTCGAAGAAATTGACAATGGCAATCTCACACTTGATACAATGATTACAACAAGTGAAGAGGCATCTGGTATGGGTGGTTCACAAGTTTTCATTGATCCATATGTGCAGTATAAAGCAAGCGACCTTTTGAAAGGTGTGATTATGGCATCAGCGAATGATGCGTCGGTTGCGCTTGCTGAGCATATAAGCGGTAGCGAAAAGACATTTGCAATAAAAATGAATAATCGTGCAAAAGAGCTCGGAATGAATGACACCAACTATGTTAACTGCACAGGCCTTCCAGCGCCAGAGCAATATTCTTGCGCGAAAGATTCAGCTATTCTTCTTAAAGAAGTTGTTGGGCATGAACTTTATCACAATTACAGCACTATTTGGATGGATGAGCTTATTCATCCGTCTGGACGCAAGACTGAACTTGTCAACACAAACAGACTTATCAGATATTATGAAGGTTGTGATGGTGGAAAGACTGGTTCAACAAATGAAGCTGGATGTTGCCTTTCTGCGTCAGCAAAGCGTAATGATATGCGCCTTATCTCAGTGATCGTTGGTGCACCAAACAGCCAAACAAGATTTAATGAATGTTCAAGCCTTTTCAACTATGGCTTTGCAAACTTTGAAAGCACTGCACTTGTTGACGAAAGTTATGCGTGTAAAACTTTACCAGTAACAAAAGGCAAAGTTGACAATGTTGAAATTTATGCCAAAGAAAAGTTCGCTGTTGTGCTCAAAAAAGGTGAGAAGGGCGGTTACGAAGTGACTTACTCTCTTCCAGACAACATCAAAGCACCAGCAAAAGAGGGCGATGTCGTTGGAAAAGCTATTGTTTCAAAAGACGGCACGGTTGTCAAAGAAGTTGACCTTGTTGTCAAAGAAAACCTTGAAAAGCTTTCTTTCAAAGATTGCATTGACAAAATTGTTGCTGGATGGTAAGCCGTCGATGACACTATTTAAAGGAATAAAAGGTTAAATACACAAAATTGCCTAAGGCGCATGATAACATTCTCAATAAAACAATGTTTTAACTTTTAAACTTATTTTAAGGCAGTGACAAATTGTCCAAAAAAATATAAAAGAGGCGAGAAAGCCTCTTTTTGCTTTATTCGCACTTTTAAAAGGGGTGATTTGCTTGCCTTTTGTTTATATTTTTGTTACAATAAAGCCATGCTATATTTCATCATCACGCTGGGGCTTTCTGGCTGGGATTTATTGACTGCTGTTCTTGGTTACATTTTTGCGCTTTGTCTTGGAATTATTCTTCATGAACTTGCGCATGGCTTTGTGGCTTTAAAGTGCGGTGATGACACGGCAAAAATGATGGGGAGGCTTTCGCTAAATCCAATCAAGCATTTTGATGCTTTCGGGATTTTGTGCTTTGTGTTTATCGGTTTCGGCTGGTCAAAGCCTGTGCCTGTTAATGAAATGAAATATAGAAACTTTAAGCGTGGACAAAGGCTTGTATCAATGGCGGGAATTGTTGTCAATCTTATTTTGGCATTTATTTTCAGTGGGCTATATTTCTTCTTTTATCGCAATTTAATTTTCGCGACAAATCTGTTCCTTAATTTCCTTGGCTATTTCATCTTGTTTGGTTTTATGATCAATATCAGCTTGGCAATTTTTAACCTGTTGCCACTGTATCCGCTCGATGGTTTCAATTTCTTGCGTTCATTTATGCGACCAAACAACAAGTTTGTTTTGTTTATGGAAAAATATGGAAATCTTATTCTAATTCTTCTTTTCTTCACCTCAGCATTTGACTATGGCTACTCTTTCTTTGTTGGGCTTGTTGAAAAGATATTCTTCGCTTTCTGGGGGTTATTCTAATGGAAAATATTGAAAATTTGCAAGAGGAAAAAAATATGTCAGCTGAACAAGTTTCAAGTGCGACTGATACTCAGTCAAGTGCAAATGATTTTCAGTCTGTCGACAATGTTTATCGTTTTAGGCTGGAAAACTTTGAAGGTCCGCTTGACCTACTTTTGCACCTTATAAAAGACTCTAAGCTTGACATTATGCAGGTTAAGCTTGCCGACATAACTGAGCAATATCTTGAATACATGCAAGACATTGACAGTATTGACATGGATAGAGCAAGTGAATTTATTATTGTCGCAGCAACACTGATTGAAATTAAATCAAAAAGCCTTCTTCCAGTTGAGCAAGAGGAATTACCTGAGGAAGAGGATAGCGAAGCACTTCTTCTTCAAAGGCTTAAAGAATATGAGCTTTTCAAACAGACTGGTCAAAGGCTTAAACAGATTGAAGATATCAACAAAATGTATCGTGCGCCAGGCAAGGAAACTGAAAAAGTTAAAATTGTTATCAAAGATATGGTGCTTGACAAACTTCTTGACGCGTTTGCAAACCTGCTTGCGCGTAAAGAGGCAAGAGGTGAGGATAAGCCTGAGCCTAAAAAAATTGTCAAAGACCGCTTTACTGTTGCTGAGAAAATGCTTTCAATTCGCGACTACGCAAGAAATAATCGCCGTTTCGTGTTTGAAGATCTTTACAGTGACGACATGACCAAGTCTGAAATGATAAATGTTTTTCTCGCTCTTCTTGAACTTCTCAAATTGCAATCTATTCGAGTTGAGCAGACGGGACAATTCAATCAAATCAGCATAATTTCAAATGAGGTGAATAATGGATAAGGAATTTAATCTTAAAGATGTTTTATATTCAATTCTTTTCGTTGCAGGTGACGGCGTGGAGAAGAGCTTTTTGGCTGAAAAACTTGGGGTGAGCGAAAAGAATATTGACAAGGCAATCGTTGAACTTGAAAAGGAACTTTCTGGTGAATGTGGCGTGCATCTCATTCGCTTTAAAAACAAAATTCAACTTGCGTCAAATCCTGAATATGCCAGTGTTATAAGTGATGTGTTGAATCCAATTCGCGAGAAGGCGCTGACAAGAGCTTCTCTTGAAACACTTGCCATAATTGCTTACAAGCAACCAATCACAAAACTTGAAGTGGAGGATGTTAGACGCGTTAATTCTGACTATGCCGTGCAAATCCTTCTTGACCAAGACATGATTGAAGTTGTTGGCAGAAAGGATGCTGTTGGAAAACCTCTCCTTTTTGGAACAACTGAGAATTTCCTCAAAAGGTTTAATATTGAAAACCTTTCAGACCTTCCTGACTACGAAGAACTTATGGAGAGAATCAAAACTCTTCGTCAAGAAGAGGATGAAGAGAAGAGAGATACTCTTTTCAGAGATGTTCAAGACCTTGAATTTAATGAGGAGCTTCCTGACTTTTTGAAGGGCGAGAATGTTGAAACTGTGGACGGCGAGAAGGCGCTTGAAGAAAAACTTGCTTCTTTAAAAGATGATGTAAGTGATGCTGATATTGTGTGAAAAATAAATAATGTTTGAGTTGATTTTTTCTCAGACATTTTTTTATTTTACCATCATTCATGTTGTTTGGAAAAGTCGCATAGAATAAGCTATGCAAGAAGAATTTGATGAATTTGAAAATGTTGAATCTGGTCAGCAGGAAAATGTTTTCTATGGCGAAATTGAAGAGTTTGAAGGGCAGTCTGATGGACTTGAAAAGATAAGTTTTGACCAAAAAGACTTTGCAGATGAGGATGTTGAGTTTG
>CAOJNR010000091.1 GCA_948439925.1 uncultured Clostridia bacterium | reverse complement strand
GCATAATAAAGCGATTAAGCTTTGGTCTTGTGTAAAGCACACGAACAAGCATTGCAATAATGATATGCATATAGGAATATGAATTTCCCAGTCTGCGCTCTTTTGCAATAAATTCATCAATGCTGTTACATTTAACCTTAACAGTTGTGTAGTTGACAGCATCAATTCGCTGAGGCATAAAAAATGGACCTGCCTTGTCGATAATATTCATTCCTTTAACTTTTTTTCCGTCACTTCGAAATCCAAACATTTTTGTTTTTCTCCTTAATACTTTAAATAATTTTAAATTTAAATTCAGTTTTTATTAAACTTTTTTCGAACAATATTTTTTTCTCTGCCGTTCTGGCTTGGCGTGTAATAAACGCGGTCTTTGAGCGAGTCTGGCATATATTGTTGCTTCACATATCCGCCATAATCGTGTGGATATTTATATTTTCCATGCCCATCTCCATTTGTGCTTGGATGATTTTTGAGATGATTTGGCACATGATTATCAATCGCGTTCTCTGCGTCAGACTGCGCCAAATGCATTGCGGTCACCACAGAATTTGATTTCTCTGCCTCGCAAACATAGATTATTGCATGACTGAGCGGAATAAGTCCTTCTGGTTGACCCATTTTTTCGAGCGCATACATTGCACTTGTGGCAAGCAAAAGAGCATTGCTGTCAGCCATACCCACATCCTCAGAGGAATGTGCGACAAGACGTCTTGCAATAATCATTGGGTCACAACCTGCTTTTATAAGACGCATGCTGTAATAAAGCGCTGCTTCCACATCACAGCCACGCAAACTTTTGCAAAAAGCAGAAAGCATGTCATAATACATATCTTCATCAAGCGACAGCGCTTTTCTGTCAATAGACTGTTCAGCCTCCTCTCTTGTGATATGTATCTTTTTATCTTTGCCAAGTTTTGAAGTCATAACCGCAAGTTCGAGAGCGTTAAGCGCGCTTCGATTATCTCCGCCTGAGGCAAATGCAAAATAGTCAAGTGCGTCGTCAGTTATTTCAACTGGCATATTGCCAAGTCCATCTTCGCTTGCAAGAGCGCGTTTTAGCGACTTTACAATATCTTTTGACGAAAGTGGCTTAAATTCAAAAATTCGGCATCTTGAAACAATCGCCCTCGTCATTGAGGTGTATGGATTTTCAGTTGTTGAGCCAATGAAGAAAATCCAGCCTTCTTCAATCGCTTGCAAAACGCAGTCAGACTGAGCCTTGTTCCAGCGATGACATTCGTCGAGCATAAGGAAAGTGTCAGTTCCGAACATATCCTTATCAGCGCGAGCCTTGTCAATAATCTTCTTTGCATCAGCCACTCCGCTGGTCACAGCATTGAGCCTGACAAAGTTTGCGCTCATACTGTTTGCAATGATATTTGCAAGCGTGGTCTTGCCAGTTCCTGGTGGGCCGTAAAAAATGCAACTGCCAAGTGTTCCAAACTTGATAGCCCTAACCAAAAGTGAATTTTTCCCAACAATATGTTCCTGACCAACGAACTGCTCAAAACTCTTTGGACGCATTCTTTCAGCCAGTGGTATACGCTTAATGTTTTCCATTTCACGATGAGTATAGCACGACTAGGCACCAAAAGACAAATAAATTTCCTTATTTTTTGAAAAAATTTCTTTTGTCAAAAGTGTGAAGTTAAAATACTTAATTTTATTTGCAAATAAATACCTGTTTTCACTTGGCACTATAAAAACCCTCTTCCACCCTAAATTACGGAAGAATCGCACTTCTTTGAGTCCTTCAAAATGCTCATTTATTTGCATCGCGCCATCCACATTTTTGACCAAATTTTCTCTTGATTTTAGGTAAAAATTTTCACTTTCCTCATCAACATCATTTTTTAGCCATGAAAGCCAGATATTTTGGGGAATGTAGCGATTGAAAAGTTCGTCAAACTTCTTATCCTTTGTTTGCACCTGCAAATCAAAGATTTCGTTCATTTTTGTTTGTGAAATTTTGAAGAATGTGAGTGCATCACGAGGGCTGTCAAACACATATTTATTCTCACCATAATTGAAATAAAACTTCTTCATTTCAAGTGGTCTAAGCTCAACTTTCATCTTTAAATTGACACATGCATAAGTGGAGCTTTCAAGCCCGCTCACGCATGAAAAATTAAATTTTGCGCCTTTGAGGTTATAGTTAAAGTATGCCCTATCCTTATTGCAAAGGTTTTCAATCTCCACACTTTCGCCGTCATTATGGAAGATATAATACCCTCTTGGAAGCATGACATTGATCTCAAAATCCAGTATTCTGTTTTGCTTGTATGGGTTTGTGAAAGACAAAAGAAAGTTCTTGCCGTTCAAGATAAACTCGCTGATTTCATATAACACACTGTTATTGCTCCCCTTCTTGTGAAGGTAATATGGCACATAGTCCAGCTCAATTTTTTGACCATTAAGTGCGATAAAATCCTCATTGATATAGTTTGAAAACTTGGTGTGCGAACGATAGTTTATATTCAGCGATTCAATGTTTGCAAGAAGCGTTGAGCCCATTTCTTCTTCAAAAATTATAAAAGTGTTCTCCATTTGAAGAACTTTTTTATCGTTTACAAGAGGCTGTCTTGTTAAAATCAAGTTGAACTGCACGCTTTCTTTTGCCAGTTTAAAAGCACAGTAAAAAACTTTATCAAGCTCTTTATCAAACTTAAAAATAGGAAGAGTTGGATCAATTCCCACAACTTCCAAAAGAGCGAAATCAATATCGTCATTGTTGACGATAGGCGCGTGAAAGCGGACACGATTGATGATTAAATTTGCTATTTTCTCAATATATTCTTTCTTTGTCATGCTTTCTTTATTGCCTAAATAAGCGGTTTTAATCATAAATTTAAGCAAAAGGTATAAAGAAATAAAATAAAAACAAGCCGTTATAGGCTTGTGAAAAATCTAAGATTAGTTAAGTTGTAAGCCGAGTTCTGTATTTGACAGTCATCTATCTAGACCTATTGTTGCCAATAGGTTCAAGCGGTTCTTAAATGCGGGAGAGAACAAGCCCATTGCATTGTCGACCTTGCTTCGAGTGGAGTTTACAGAGCATCAACTGTCCCCAGTCGACCGGTGGTCTCTTACACCACCTTTCCATCCTTACCATAATCTATGGCGGTTTATTTCTGTTGCACTATTCTTAGAGTCGCCTCCACTGGCCGTTAACCAGCACCCAGTTCTCTTGAAGCTCGGACTTTCCTCATCAAAATTGATGCGACTGTCTGCTTAACTAACATTATTATTATATCATATTTCCAAAATTTTGTCAACCTTTGAAAAGCTTTTCAAAAGTTTTTTTAAACTAAAAAAAGCCAGAAAATAAATCTGACCTCTTTTAAATTGACTTTTGTTTTTATTAATCTTATGCCTCAGCTCTTTGAACATTAAGGTGAAGTTTTACCTCGGCAACTCCTCTGCCTTGAATGTAAGCTGAATAATCCATTGTTGCATTGTCAAACTTGGTGTTCACTTCGTCAATATTGGTTTTGTATCCAACTGGATAAAGCGCGATTGGATAGTTTGTCGCATTTTCAGTTGCAGTCAAACCATAGCCATTAAGTTCGCCATTAAGCATTTTTCTTGTGAGTGCAACATCAGTGCTTTTTGCGTCATTATAATAAAGTCCAAGCCAAGTTGTTGCATTGTTAAATGAGAGGTTATACTCAAATTCAGACACCTTTTGAACTGTGTTTGTTGAGCCAGTTTGGAATTTTA
>CAOJNR010000090.1 GCA_948439925.1 uncultured Clostridia bacterium | reverse complement strand
GGATTTGGAAAACTATTATAACAAAGTGTTTGAAGGTTACAACAAAATTTTCAGCCGTGTAGGAATGAAAAACTTTATCTCAGTTAAGTCTGACACTGGCATGATGGGTGGAAAATATGCGCATGAATTCATGCTTCTCACTGATATCGGTGAAGACAGCATTGTTATTTGCGATCATTGCGGATATAAGGCCAACATGGAAGTGGCAACCGCCAAAGACGACAAAATCGCCTTTGCCGACCAGCCACTCAAAGAGGTGTTCACAGGAAAAGCAAAAACAATCGAAGAAGTTTGTGAATTTTTGAAGGTTAAAAAAGAACAAACAATAAAGGCTGTTTGCTATTGCATAGTTGGCGACAACGTTCACACTGTTGTGGCATTCGTTCGTGGCGACAAAGAAGTCAATGAGGCAAAACTTAAACGCATTTTAGGCAAAGATATAGCTGTGAAAGACCTTGATGGTAGTGGACTCGTTAAGGGTAACATTGGCTTGGTAGGGCTTGATAGCGAGGATTTTATCACTGTTTTCGACTCATCGCTTGAAGGCGCTGTCGGCATGGTTACTGGTGCAAACAAAGAGGATTATCATATAACAGGCGTCAACATTGCTCGCGACACAAAGGCTGAAAAATTCTATGATATTTCAAAGGTTAACGAAGGACAAATTTGTTCAGTTTGCGGACATAAACTTTCGGTTAAACGCGGAATAGAAATCGGAAATATTTTCCAGCTTGGCACAAAATATACCAAGTCTATGGGCATGACAGTGACAATGCCAGATGGCTCTCAAATGAATCCAATAATGGGTTGCTACGGGATTGGGGTTGGCAGATGCCTTGCCTCAGTGGCCGAAGAACTTTCTGACGAAAAAGGCCTTGTTTGGCCAAAGGCGATTGCTCCATGGCTTATTTACCTTTGCCCACTCAGAAATGATGATAGTGTTGTGGCTGAAAAAGCGGAGGAACTTTATTCTTCACTTTCTGGAAACTTTGAAGTGCTCTATGACGACCGCAAAGTTTCAGCAGGCGTTAAACTGACTGACAGTGAACTTATGGGCATTCCAGTTCGAGTTGTTATCAGTCCAAGAAGCCTTGCAAACAATCAGGCAGAGGTCACAATAAGAAGAACTGGCGAGAAAGTCATGATTGACCTTGAAAAACTTGAAACTGAACTTGAAAAAATTATCAACGCTTTGGATTAAGGAGGATATATGGAAAATTTATCATACGAAGAAGCATCAAAAAAGCTCGACCAAATTATAACAGAACTTGAAAGCGGAAGTCTTCCAATGGATAAAGCTGTTGAGTATTTTGAACAAGGAAAAGTTTTGGCAAATGTATGCTATAAAAATCTTGACAGAGTCAAAGGCAAATTGACTGAACTCAATGAAATGCTTGGAAAGCTTGTTGAAGAGGATGTTTAAACATTCTCTTTTTTTTCACTTTTTTATGTTAAGTATTCTATTTTATAATTATCAAAAATAAAATATATCATGAAGAAAAAACCAAGTGTTGTGGTTTCAAGCACTGGCACAAAAACCAACTATCGCTGGGCGTTTCAAACACTGATTCTTTCAATTTGCATGTCACTCTTGTTTGGCTTTTTCAGTCAAACAATTTTGTCGTCAATGGGTGCTGTTATGGCGATTCTTGGAATAAGTTTTTTTATTTTTCTCAGTGTTATATTTGATATGATGGGCATAGCTGTGGCAAGCTGTGATGAGGAAACTTTTGAAAAATGGGTCAAAGAGGGCAAAAAAGGCGCAGGCGTGGGACTTCGACTTGCAAAAAACTCAGAAAAAGTATGCTCTTTTTGCGCCGATGTTGTTGGGGATATTTGTAGCACGCTATGTGGTGCAGGTGGTGCATGCGTGGTTGTTGCAATGACGAAGCATATAGAAAACGCAAGCACAATCATGATTATCTCCATTTGCGTCAGCGCACTTATCGCAGGACTGACAATTTTCTTTAAAGCACTTATGAAAACGCGCGCGCTTAAAAACTCGGATGCAATAATATTAAAAATAGGCAAAATGCTTGAAAGCACACTTTTTAGAAAGAAAAAATAAATATAAAATAAATTTAACAATTTTTAAAAATATTGTAAATTTCAGTTGACATTGTGTGCGATATGTGCTAATATAAAGCCATGAAAGTAGAGGTTTCCACTCTCACCAATCAGCAAATGCGCTAGATTTGGTAAAAACTTAATTTTGAAATAGGTTTTTTGGTGGGAATTTTATGCTCTCACCAAATTTTTATTAAAAGGGGAATACAACAATTTTTAAGGAACTTTTAATCAACGAACAAATTTCAGCACCAGAGGTTAGACTTATTGGCGAAGAAGGTGAGCAACTCGGTATTGTTTCTCGCTCAGAAGCTTTGAGGCTTGCTGAGGAAAAGGAACTTGACCTTGTGCTTATGGCAGGAGGGGCAAAGCCACCTGTTTGCAGACTTCTTGACTACGGCAAGTTTAAGTATGACACACTCAAAAAAGAGAAGGAAATGAAAAAGGCGCAAAAAATCGTGGAAACAAAGGAAGTTAGGCTTTCAATGACTATTGAAGAGCACGATAAAGCCTATCGCATTTCAAGTGCACAAAAGTTTCTTCAAGCAGGCGACAAAGTCAAAATAACTCTTCGCATGAAAGGTCGTGAACAAGCCTATGCAAACAAGGCAAAAGAAATTGTCAAAGAGTTTGTTTCTCGTTTAAGCGAGTTCGGAACTACTGACAAAGAGCCAGAGCAAGGTTATGCCAAAACAAAAAACACACAGTGGCGTTAAAAAACGCTTCAAGCTTACAGCAAACGGCGAAGTAAAGTTTGCTAGACCAAACAAAGGTCACTTCCTCACAAAGAAGAAGAAAGACAGAAAAAGAAAACTTAGAAAGGGCTCTTACATTGCAGGAAAGAATGCACAAAACATCAAGACCCTTTTGGCTAAATAAGGAGGAGCATCATGAGAATTAAAAGAGCAGTCAACGCAGTTAAAAAACGCCGTTCAATCCTCAAATCAGCAAAAGGATACCGCGGAGCAAAATCAAAACTTTACAGAACAGCAAAAGAACAAGTGATGAAGAGCGGAAACTACGCTTACATCGGCCGTAAACAAAAGAAAAGAGATTTCAGAGCACTCTGGATCACAAGAATCAATGCTGGTTGCCGTCAAAACGGAATCTCTTACTCAAAGTTCATCGCTGGACTTAAATCTAAGGGAATTGACCTTAACAGAAAAGTTCTTGCAGATATGGCAGTTAGAGAGCCAGAAGCTTTCGCAAGTCTTGTAGGACAAGTAAAATAATGCTAAGGCTTAGCATAAACCAACTTAAAAATTTGAAAAAGCAAAAACGAGAAAACAGATTTTTGCTTTTTTTGGATAACATAAAAATTATCAAAGACGCCATTGCAGGCGGACTTAAACCACAGCTTATTATCGTTGAAAAAGAAGAACTCAATGAGTGGGGTGAAATTTGTCAAGTGTATCTTGCAGACAGAAAAACAATCGAGCAACTTTCAGACAGTAAAACACCACAGGGTGTGGTATGCGTGACAGAATACACACAACATATTGTGGAAGAGCCAAAAACAAACTTTCTTGTAATTGACGGACTTCAAGACCCAGGCAATGTGGGAACGCTTATCCGAACAGCAACGGCTTGCGGTTTTGAATATATATATTTGATTGACAGTGTGAGCCCAACAAACAATAAACTTATCAGAAGCACAGTTGGCACAATCTTTCAAAGCAAAATTATATCTATGTCGC
>CAOJNR010000089.1 GCA_948439925.1 uncultured Clostridia bacterium | reverse complement strand
TCTAAGTTTGGTTGCTGAATATATATCAAACGGACTTACAAGAAGTGGATCGCCCACCCTGCCCCAAAGATGTTTGTGATTGCGGTTGCCATAAAGTGCAACTGTGGAAATATGCACATATTTTGGTTGGTTCTCGCACGCTTCGATAGCCGAAACAAGATTGTCTGCTCCAATCTCATTGCAGTCAACAGCTGACTGAGGAGATTGATCTGACTTCGGCGGAATAACCGCGCCCAAACCAATCACATAATCAGCACCTTCAACAAGCTGTTTGCAGGCAGAGATATCTTTGACATCCCCTTCAACAACTTCAAATTTATTTTTATGTTTTTTATATCTTTTCAAAAGCTTTTCAAATCTTTTGTTGTTTGGTCGAACCAAAAAACGCAGTTTATCTATTTCATCAATTTTGACAAGCTCATTTAAAACTGCCTGCCCCATATTGCCTGTTATGCCCGTTAGTGCAACAATCATATTGTCCTCCTTAACCCAAGTATTTTATCATATTTTATCAATGTCATGCAAATAAATGACATCAATTTTCAAAATTAACGATTGATTTTTACGCAATTTTATTTGAATATAAAATATATTTTTTTAATTTATATAAAAAAAGACAAGCAAAATGCCTGTCTTTTTTTTAGTCCAGAATAAAACATACTGTTTTTTATTCACAAATCATATTTTCAAGTTCTTGAATTCGCATACGTTTAACTTCTGCTTCGCTATAAAGACTGCCAAGCTTAATGTTTGCATTAACGCCATCATCGTCATTTTTATCAAGCGCAGAAAGTCGTCTAAACTTTTGTTCATGTTGAGTATAAAAGCAATCAAACCATTGTTTAAGATCATTAAGTTCTTTTTTATTGTTTTGTTTCACGATTTCAGGATTGACGTCTTTAACAAACTCATTTCCATTCCACTTCAAATTTTTGTCAATTTCGGCAAGAGGCTCATTAAGCTCAACAAAGTTGTCAAAGCTTCCCACTGTTGCCCAGCTACCCGTCAAAAATCCGTTTTTATCAATTTCATATTTAATCATAATTTAATCCCCCAAATTTTATAAATTACCGAATTTTCAGTTGCTTTCACAAGCGTGTTTGAAAACAGTGATGCCAGTGTTATATCCCAATAAATTGAGCCTTGCAACAAGTCAAAGTTATTGGCAAGAGCTGGGTTGGCTTTCGCATAGTTAACCTTCCACAAAGGCGTGACTTGCAAAATTCCACCATTGTTATCATCAGATGCGCCATAAACTGCAACCAAATCAAATTCACTTAATGTATGGTTATCTTTTAATTTAATATTTCCACCATACTGTTTACCATCAAAAATTTCTTTGGCTTGTCCTGACTTAACCAGCAAATCAAAGAAACTCAAATGTTTCGAGCCATTAAGTTTTGCAATCAAGTCCTCTGAGCTATCCATGATTTGAGGAAAGCCATGTCTAAATTCAAATGATGGCAAGTCAACATTTTCTTCAATCTCACCAACAGGAACACAGCCTTGCGCTGAAACTGAAATAAACCATTTTTCCCAAGCTTCTGGCTTATAATAAACAAACAATTGCCTATCTGCTTTCTCGACATCAGCTGGTTTAATATACAGTTTATTTTTGATGTTATCGTCGAAATCGCCATGTATTCTAAATTCATGTGTGTGACCATTTTGATTTGCAAAGATAACTCTTGCACTTCTTGCAATAGATGTTGTGTTCATGATATCAATAATAACTCCACTATCGCCAACATCAGCAAATTTTGCAATTTTTATATATTTAGGATTTTCACCTACGCTACCACTTTGATTATATTGATATTGAAATTTCTCAACAGGTCTTTTTCCACCTTTGAAATATATTTCATTTTCAACCTCAAAGTTTGCAGTGCCAAGGTTTGACCAATCGCATGTTTCTCTGTTAACAGTTCCAAGCTTAATTGTTTGGTTATGATTAGGACTATCGCCAAGCGCAACAGCATTGGCTCCGCTGACATACATATTAACAGATGGAGTATGCCAATCACCATTCTTTCCTTCAAATCTGGTCATATTTTTAAAAGTTTTGTTTGATAAGTTTTGAGTGTGATTGTTTGTGATAAACTCACTCCAATCGCTCCAAGCCGAACTGTCAGTGTTAAATCTTCTGATAAACTTTTGGCTGTCAAATGTTGTTATCTCTTGCATTGGATATGAGCCGCTTTCAGAACCTGTCGCAGTGTAAACTTTCATTGTAAACACACTGGTAAGTCCGCTTGGCTTGTTTGCTATTGTTGAAATATTGCTATAAGAGCCAACACCATAGTTCCCCACTGTTTTAAAATCATTGAGGTCGCTATTTGCAGGTATCTCAATCTTGCCCGCAAGCTTCCAACTTCTGTCAAGTTGCATTTGTGGGTCGGATGAGAAATTGACATCTGATTGCTTTTCATTGTTTATTAAAACAACAGTTCCTTTTGTCTGTGCAATTTTATCGTCAAGATAATCAACCCTCCCTTTCGCATACTCAGCAAATTCTTTTGCTCCATTTGCAGTTTGTTCTGCCGACTCTGATGTTTGAACCGCATTGTCAATTTCTTTATAAAATTCTTCAAAAAGTTGAGCATCGAGCGCGGTCCCTGCTTCCTCAACAGTGCCCTCATCCGCTTCGATATCAGCAATGATCTCATTTGCATTTTGCTTTAAAATTGTTATCTTCTTTCGATTAGGAAATTCACTTTTTCGATTTTTAAATCGAAAGTTATTGTTTTCTTCCATATTTATTCTCCTTTTTTATTTTTTTCGTTTTCTATCAGCCTTTTCTCTTCTTCAAGCTCCAAAATTTTTCTGTCAATCTCTTCCACCGAAACCAAACTGTTGCTTGTCCCACTTTCCTCGATTGAACTTTTCAGAGTTGTCAACTCTTGAATTTTCGATAAAATTTTGTTGACCATATCTCCTCTTTCAGAGCTATCTTCAATTTGGCTTATATCTTGTTTTATCGCACTTATATTTTCCTTAATATCACTCGATTGAACACTTTTCCCATTTTTTAAACCTTTAACAATCACCACTATACGCGAAAAAATCGCATATATCGTTAAAGACAAAAAGTATACACTAAGCCCCATCTCAACTGTGTTGTCACCAAGCCAATTTTTCTTAAATATGCCCAGATATAGCACAGCCAAAGCAAATGACAAAACAGCAGGAATTAATATGATTATGGTGTTTATAGCGCGCCTTCTGTTGTCGTTAAACTTCGATGTGAATCTCTTTATAGGCCATTTTATCAGCATCGTCAAAGCAAAAACAATACCAGCAATGACAATCGCTTCAATCGACACACTCCTAAGTGCTAAAATAATCTCGCTCTCCATTTAAAGCTCCTTTTTATATTTCGACTTAATTTATTTATTTTTCCTCCTTTCTATTTTTAAGTATAATTCCTCATTTTTCTAATGGCTTCTAACTTGTGATAACCATTCCTAACTTGTGATAAAAAAACAAAGCCACCTTTCATGTTTAAGTTTAAGTTGACTCTCAATTTATTTTTATTAACAAGAAAAAACACAGCGCTCGTGTTAATCTTGCATTAAAAAAAGCCTAAGTTTTCACTTAGACTTTTATCCACCAATTAACTGCTGACTTCCAACAGCCATTGTCAACAAACAAATCAATAAAACTAACAAAAAGAAGAAAATTATCATAAACATCTTGTTTTTCATTTTTTATCCTTTGTAATATTAAATTTTTATAGCATCTTTTAATCACAACTATCCTTTCCTCATCATAAATATAACCACGATAACGGAATGGGTTGAGTTTTGCCAAAGTTTCTATCTTTTGGACATTATCAGTATAACTCATATTTTCATTTGTGTCAACAATTTCTGCAA
>CAOJNR010000088.1 GCA_948439925.1 uncultured Clostridia bacterium | reverse complement strand
GTGCTCACCAAACTTGACGGCGACACTCGTGGTGGTTCAGCACTTTCAATCAAAGGAAGAAGGCATAATCTTTATCGACGAGATTGACAAGATTATCGGTAAAAACGGTGGCTCATCAAATCAAGATGTTTCAAGAGAGGGTGTTCAGAGAGATATTTTGCCTATCGTTGAGGGTTCAACTGTTGCAACAAAGTATGGCAATGTCAAAACTGACTTTATTCTTTTTATTGCCTCTGGTGCATTCCATGTGTCAAACATTTCCGATATGATACCTGAGCTTCAAGGTCGTTTCCCAATTCGAGTTGACCTTGATAATCTCACAAAAGAGGATTTCAAGAAGATTTTGAGTGACAAAAAATTCAATCATTTTGCAATATGCAAGCATATTGAAAGTTGATAACATTGACCTCGTCTTCACAGATGATGCCATTGACGAAATTTCTGAAATGACAGTGGCTGAAAATGAAACAAGTGAAAATATTGGTGCGCGCAGACTGCACACAATTATGGAGAGCCTACTTGAAGATATTTCATTCAATGCAAATGGACAGCATCCAATGATGGAAGTGAAGATTGACAAAGCCTATGTTCAAAAAGCGTTTTCTGAAACAAAGAAAAAGTTTGACCTTAAAAAATATGTTTTATAAAACAATCATTTTGTGAAATTGGAAATTTGAGATATAATTATGGTATGGATACATCAAGAAATGAAATTTTGATTGGGAAGAATGCCCAAGAAAAGATAAAAAACAAAAAGATAGCCATTGTTGGCGTTGGCGGTGTTGGTGGTTATGTGGCAACAATTCTTGCGCGCTCTGGCGTTGAAAATTTAACCCTTGTTGACTTTGATAAGGTCAGTTCGTCCAACATCAATCGCCAAGTCGTTGCGCTTTTAAGCACTATTGGCAGATCTAAGGTTGAAGTTTTAAAAAGTCAGCTTTTGGAAATCAATGATAATATGCGCATTGACGCAGTTGACACAAAACTTTGCGCTGAGAATGTTGCAAGTTTAATTGACGAAAGTTTTGATTATGTGGTTGACGCAATCGACAGTGTAAGTGATAAAGTTTCACTCATTTGCCACTGTAAGAAAAATAACATAAAAATAATCTCAGCGATGGGCGCTGGAAATCGTGTTGGAGTTCCGAAATTTTATTTAACTGATATATATAAAACTCACGATGACGGACTTGCCAAAGTTATGAGAAAAAAACTTCGCGCTGAGGGAATTGACAACCTCGAAGTTGTCACCAGTGAAGAGAAAGCATTGAGCGTGGGTGGAACAGTTGGAAGTATGAGTTATTTTCCTGCGATGTGCGGAATAACAATCGGTGCTATTGTTATCAATAAAATTTTAAATGAAAAGGAGTGATTATGAAAGTTATAACTGAAAAGGAATTTGAATCAGTAACAAAGGAAGGCCTTGTGCTTGTTGATTTTTTTGCATCTTGGTGCGGACCATGCAGAATGATGGCAATTATTCTTGAAGATCTTGCAAAAGAAATGGAAGGCAAATTGGAGATCGTTAAAGTGGATGTTGACAACGATGAAAAGCTTGCAAGAAGCTTTGGCATAATGTCAATCCCAACCCTTATCCTTTTTGAAAATGGTAAAGAGGTTGAAAAGCATATTGGGCTTTGGCAAAAAGAAGACATGATTGACACAATCAACAGTTATTTGAAGTAAAAAACCGATTTTTTTGCAAAAAATATGTCCTTTTTATCAAATTATTTATTTTAACGTATTGACTTTAAAAGCACCAAGTGATAAAATTGACATGTAAAAGGGAGAAAAAATGAGAAAAGTTTATCTGGATAATGCGTCTACCACATATGTTTCAAGCGAGGTTTTGGCTGAAATGCTTCCTTGCTTTAACACAATCTATGGCAATTCAAGCTCACTTCACGGCTTTGGTCGTGAGGCGTCTGCGATTATTGACAGGGCAAGAGATCGTGTGGCGCACGCAATCAATGCACAAAAATCAAATGAGATTTATTTCACCTCTGGCGGAACAGAAGCTGACAACTGGGCAATCAAAGGCATCGCTCACGCTTATGCAAACAAGGGAAAACATATCATTGTGAGTTCGATTGAACATCACGCAGTGCTTGACAGTTGCAAGCAACTTGAAAAGGAAGGTTTTGAAGTGACTTATTTGCCAGTTGACAAGAATGGACTTGTCAATATTGCCGACCTTCTTCATGCAATCAAAAAGACTACAACTCTTATTTCAATCATGGCAGTGAACAATGAGATTGGAACAATCCAAAACATCAAAGCCATTGCAAAGACTGCGCATGAATATGGTATCATTTTCCACACCGACGCTGTCCAAGCAATCGGCGCTGTGAAGATTGATGTTCAAGACATGGAAATTGATGCAATGAGTATGTCTGCTCACAAAATCTATGGACCAAAAGGCGCTGGTGCGCTCTACCTTAAAAATGGCGTGAGAATTGAAAATCTTATGGCTGGTGGAAATCAAGAAAGGGCAAAACGTGGTGGAACAACAAATGTTCCAGCAATCGCTGGCTTTGGTAAGGCGATTGAAATCGCTGTTCGTGACCTTTCAATCAATCAGCAAAAACTTAAAACAGTTAGAGAATACTTCATCACAAAAGTGAAGGAGAGAATTCCTTACATTCAAGTTAATGGTCACCCACATCAAAAAATCAATGGCACTGTCAACATTTCATTTGATATGATTGAAGGTGAGTCAATTTTGATGCTTCTTGACCTTGAAGGCGTGGCAGTTTCAACAGCATCTGCCTGCACTTCAAACTCACTCGAACCATCACACGTTTTGAGAGCAATCGGCGTGCCTGACGAACTGGCACAAGGCTCAATTCGCTTCTCATTCGGCAAAAATATTTCAAAGAGCGATGTTGATTACACAATCGACGTGCTCGAAAAAGCGGTTGCAAAACTTAGAGGCATTTCGCCTATTACAAAAGCAGGGAGGAAATAAAGATGTATAGTCAACAAATCATTGATAGATTTAAAAATCCGAAAAATGCTGGCAGTCTTCGTGGCGCAAACGGAGTTGGCAAGGTTGGCAATGCTGCTTGCGGTGATATTATGAAAATGTATCTTAAAATCAGCGATGAAGGAATCATTGAAGACGCAAAATTCAAAACTTTTGGATGTTGTGCAGCAATCGCTTCAACTGATGTTGCTTGCGACCTTATCAAAGGCAAAACAATCGATGAAGCACTCAAAGTGACAAACAAAGATGTTTTCAATATTCTTGGCACAATGCCAGCGCACAAAATTCACTGCTCAGTTCTCGCAGAGGAAACAATCCGTGACGCGATTGAGGATTACTATAAACGCAGAGAAAAAGCAAACAAAGCAAAATAAGTTTTAGGAGAAAATTATGAAGGAAAACGAAAAAATTATTCCTGAATCAAATATTGATACAAGTTCAGTTGACAAAGGTGTAAGAGGTATGACTATTGTTGATGGAAACAAAACAATAATTTATGATTGTGGAAATTCTAATAAAGAAAATAATGAGTTATTTTAAGAAATAAATTTAAAAATTTCATCGACAATAGGTCGGTGTTTTTTTTTGTTTAAAAATAAAAGCAAGGGTTGACAAAGTATATAAGTTTATGATATAATTTTCTTAGGAGAAAAGTATGAAGAAAAGAAATAAGTTTAATATACGTGGCAATTTAAAGAAGAAACTTATTGTTGCCCTTTATGGAGTTTCAACACTGCTTGGTGTTTGGATTGCAAAAGAAGCAAAGGAAAATTTAGACGCAGAAATTGCACTTGCTGCTGCAAAACCAGTTACAAGACAAGTTGCTTATGTGGAGGATAGTGAAAACCAGCAAATTAAGTATGCAAGCCACGAAGATTTAGTTTCTGAAAAAGTGGAAGAAAAAAATGAGGAGAACGGATTTA
>CAOJNR010000087.1 GCA_948439925.1 uncultured Clostridia bacterium | reverse complement strand
CATCCTTATTCATATCCCCTCCAAAACTCAACATATTCTTTTCAAATTGTAAATCAATTTCGCTAGTATCTTTTCCTGTGTATAAGTCATGGAACATTTTGTTTGCTTGACGGACATTCTTTATAATGCCTTTATAACTCTCTTGTAAAACTGAGTAGGTTATAACTTTTGTTTCAGTTTCAGTCTGTATATAAACAGGAATTAAGAAGTATCCCTCTCCATTTTCTGCATAAGTTTCAATGCAATTTCCAACAAATATTGCGCCTTTTGCTTCTTCGTTTTGAAGAGCTTTTAAAACTTCTTCTTGTTCGTCGCTCATGCTTGTGCATGTGTCAGTGGCGCATTTATTGAGATAATCTATGAAATCAATCATGTTTTGCTTATCGCTTGTATCAATGTCAAATTTAAAACTATTATTTTCAACTTCGCTTCCTTCAACATAATTTTTGCAGTATAACTTGCCTTCCGATTCAAATATAATAGAAATAAGATATTTATCATATTCATTGTCATCTTCGCATGCGTTCTGAGTGAAACGTGTGATTGAAAGGATGTTGTCAATCTTTGTTATTCCCAATTTTTCAACTGATGGCTCTCTTAAAAGTTTATCTTCCAAAAGTTTAGTCAAAATTTCTTTCTCTTCTTGCGTTGGTGGATTGACAATGATGTTGCCTCTGTCATCAGTTTCAATATCGTCAGACTTGTCAAATGTGTCACCGATTTCTCCAAAGTTATCATTGATATAAGGTCGATTGTTAAAATAATGATTTATGTCTTGATAAATATAGATTCCTCCAACAGATATAAAGATGGCTTCCATAGATATTAAGGCAGCTCGCATGGGTCTTGATATTGAAGATTTAATAATGCCACTTAGATGGTATCCTATAAGCGCTTTTCGCACAATTCTGTCTTGACGCTTTTGCTCTTTCTTGGTTTCTTTTTTCTCTGCCTTAGCCTCATATTTTTTTTCTTTCTCTTCAACCTTATGGCTGTGAGTTTCTTCTTTTTCAATCTTTAAAGCTTCTTTTTCGCTTATATCCTGGAATTCCTCTTCTGTTAACTCGATGTCTTTTATTTCAGGTGGGGGAGCTGATTCAATGATTTCTTCAACGCTTCTCGTGTCGTCAACAACTTCTTGATCTGCAAGTGGAATCTTTTCAGACTCTTTTGCTTCCAGTTCTTTTCTTTCAAGTTCTTTTCTTTTTTTCTTTGAAAGTTTTTGTCTTTCAAGTTCTTCCATTGAAACAAGTGCTGTCTTTTTAAGAATTGGCTTTTTCACTTTGAAAAGCATTTGTAATCTGGTTGGATTATCCAGATCATAATTAAAGTGAAGGTCAGACTTTTTTGACCATAAAGGCAAGTTAATAAGTTTACCAACATTGGTGTTAATCCAAGCAGTTTGTTTTTGTGTATCAGTCAATTTTTTGAGTTTTTTTGGAGTTTTAGGCAATTTAACTTTAACTGTCGTTTTCTTAACACTTTTGCCTTTTTCGTTTGTTTCAGTGTGAGTGTATTTGTCTTTTTGAGGATATAAAAAAGTTGGCATTGAAAACATCTTTTTTTCTGTAAATGCCGTATATTTAAATTCTCCATTTTCCGTTTTATGTGGAAGAATAATTGTTTTATTTGTTTTCTTAGACATAAAATCTCCGACCACATATATTTTATACCAAAAATCAAAATTTGTCAATACCTAAATATGCGAAAACTTAATCAAACCCACATTTCCTGCAAGATTTTGCAAGAGGGGAATAAAAAAATATTAAATTAATATTTAAATAATTTAATATCTTTTAATTTATGCATATATTGTAAATTCATGTGTGTTTGTTCAAAAACTAAATCTTTGAGGACTAAACTCTTTTTATCATAGAGCGTATCAACAATAGTTTTCGCAACCTCAGAGGGTTTAGCAAAAGTTTTCAGTCTTTAAAATTGCTTTGTCAATATCGCTTTATAGTTTTTAATTAAGAATGAGAAAAAACTATTAAAAATTTCGATTTTCTGTTTAAAATTATAACTTTATATGCTATAATAAAAAAGAATTTTTAAGGGGCTTTTTGGGGGAAATATGGAAGAAAAATATTGTGATTTACATATGCACACTATTTATTCTGATGGAATTTTTGGAGTTGAAGAAATTTTAAAAATTTGTGAAAAAGAGAAACTTTCGGTTATTGCCATCACAGACCATGACAGCAATGAAAGTTGTTTTTATATGGACAAGATTGACACAAAGAAATATTTTTCTGGTGACATTGTTGATGGATGTGAGATTTGCTGTGTTTGCAATCGAGTTCCTATCGAAATATTGACTTATGGTTTTGATAAGGTTAAATTAAAAAAGATTTTGAAAAAATACAATTTTTCGCTTATTAAAGTGGATCAATTTAGGTTAAAACTTCTTTATAAAATTTTCAATGATATTGATAATGATTTTTATTGCAATCTTGATAATATAATGAAGAATGATGATTCAAACTGTTGTAGATTATATAATGAAGCTTGCAAGAGGGAGAAAATTTTTGACTGTATAAAGAAAGTGAATTTGGATGAGTCTTATAGTGAATTTTTTAGAAAGGGGATAAACAATCCAAATTCTATGTTTTATTGTGATGCAAGCAGTCTTTATCCACTTGCAACAAAGGTTGTTGAAGACATCCATGATTGTGGTGGCCTTGCTTTTGTTGCACATCCTTTTGTCTATGGCGAACATTATTTAATGGTGCTTGAAACAATGAAGGATATTGTGGATGGCATTGAATGTTTTCATCCTACTGGAGAGGGAAAAACTGATTGGCTGAAAAATTTTGCAAAGAAATATGGTTTGTATACCTCGGGTGGTAGTGATTTTCATGGTTATAGGGGAAATGTAAATTCTGTAAAGGTGAAACTTAAAGATTGTGAAGAATGGTTGAATAAAGTTAAAAAGAGATAAAATAATATTAGAGTGTGTAAAAATTTAATTGTGATTTTTAAAAATTTGAAAACTAATAAACGATAACAAAAAGAATGAAATAAAAATATGATTGGAAGTAAGTATAGCACATTTATTAAGAAACATGTTAAAATTTAATTGATAGAAAGTTGAAGGAATTTTTTCCAAATTTTTCAGAGAAATAATTTGAAACAAAATTTTATCAAATAAAAGTGGGGCTGTGCAGCGAGCGGAAGTATGCGCTGATAGGCTCCATACAATATATAAGCAAAATGCGTTCTTGAAATAAAAATGCAAAAAAAGCACCTAAGGGTGGATTTTTTTGCACCTAATGTTTTTGAGGTGATTTTGAATTGTTATTAAAAAATAATAAAAGTGTCTAAAACAATGGATTTTAGACACTTTTTATGTGACAACTAACAACGAAGTTTTTTTTGATTTTCTCCGTTTGATTTCGCGATCGCACTTTTGATTTCGCGAAAATCAAAGATTTTCTAAGTTTTGTCCTAAACTTTTTATTTCATTAAATAAAAAATCAATTTGCGTATGTTGGTTTTCACTTAAATTAATTTTTACTTTATGTTTATTAAACCAATCAAAAATTTCATAAGGTTCATTTTTTTGCAAACTAAAAGACCACCAATCACACACCATCTCTATTAAGTATATTGTCGGCATATCTTTTCCTCGCTCCAACCAATATTCTAAGTGATGCGGATTTCTTTTTTCATGTATGATGACAGCATTCCTAAATTCTTTTATTGTTTTTTCTGTTTTATCTCCATAGAAATAATTACTATAAGGGATAAATTCTTCTACCGTAAATTTAGATTTATCATGGTTTTTAATATTGTTTTCCAAAAGTTGCAACTCTTGATCAGACAAACCCATCTCATTAATTCTTGGCAAAAGAAGTTTATAAGCATTTTCAACATTGCTTATATGACTTTCTAAATATTCTCTATATTTTTTCTCACAATCTCTCATATCATTCTCAAAA
>CAOJNR010000086.1 GCA_948439925.1 uncultured Clostridia bacterium | reverse complement strand
AAACGCAGTAAGACTTGAAAATCTCTCAACAGTCGCAAAAACAAAAGAATGGTTTGAAGATGCTTCAAACTGGTTTAAACTTGACGGATTTGTTAACTGGGATTTCAATAATGGCTGGTCAATCCGCAAGACAATCAATGAAGGCTATCCAAACCTTGTTATGAACAATGGTTGGTGGGTAAGTGAAGGTAATTTCACAGTTGCTTTTGAAGGCAACGGCTCAAAAGAAAATCCTTATCTTATTGAAAGCGAAGCTCAGCTTGCAGGTCTTGCTGTTATGGTTAATGATGGTGTCACATATGCAGGAAAATATTTCTCGCAAACAAGAAATCTTGACATGAGTGGACTTTACTGGCTCTCAATCGGCGATATGGAATATGATGTTTCTTTCCAAGGCAATTTCGATGGAAGAGGCTATAAAATTTCAGGATTGACAACTTGTGATTCTGCCAATATGGGACTTTTTGGCAGGGCTAAAAATGCAACTTTTTCAAATATATTAATTGGCGAAAATTCCTCTCTATTAATGGGTGGTATTGCAGGTGATGCAGAAAATTCAATCTTCCAAAACTGCTCAAACTATGCTACTGTGGCAAAAAATGAAATTCTTGAAGGTTATTATGCAGGTGGAATTGTAGGAAAACTTACAGGCAAGAACTCTCATATTGACGGATGTTCAAACTTTGGCAAAATCTCAGGCTCTTATGTTGGCGGAATTGTTGGACTTGTTGAAAATAACGAAGAAACAATAATAATCCAAAATTGCCGAAATGAAGGTGAAATTTATGGCGAAGAACTGAAAGTTGGAAGCAAATCTTATAACTTTGTTGGCGGAATTGTTGGCTTTGCAACAACAAATGAGAAAGCAACAAGGGGAAATAAACTTATCGTTGATAACTGCCAAAACTATGGTGTTGTTGCAAGAAACGTGGATAAATACAGCTACGAATCAAGCGGATTCGGTGGAATTGTTGGCGGAATTGAAGTGAGTGGAGAGATAACAAATTGTCAAAACTATGGAGATTTCACAAATTCTGCTGGTGGAATTTTGGGATATATCAATGATAACAACTCAACCTCTGAAATCAATAATACTTATGGCGTTTCGATAAAAATTGAAAAATGCAAAAACTTTGGTAATATTGGAAACCAATTTGCATCTGGCTATATTGGCGGAATTTTTCAAGGCAACGGAAGAAAGATAGACTTGGAAATAATTTCTTGTGCCAACTTTGGTGATATTATTTCAAATTCAGGTTATTTAGGTGGCATCTCAGGCGGAGAGTCATATAACTCAAAGAGGGATCTTAGCTCAGTAAAAATCATGCTTAGTTGGAATGAGGGTGATATAACAAGTGATGCTGATCCAGCAGGTATAACAGCATCAGAAAATGATGTTGTGTTTGCTTGTTATAATACTGGAATAATAACATCAAGAAATAATAGCTGTTATGGTGTTGGCGGATTGGCAAAATATTGCTATAATACAGGGAAACTCGTTAATGCTGGCTCGGGTTATCAATTTTATGGGGTTTCAAATCATGCTTCATACAGTTTCAATATTGGCGCAATGAATGATAAGGGAGTTCATGGGACTTACTTAGTGGGAAGTGGAATAAATAACTATTATGGCGGTGCAACTCTTGGTGCAGAAGAATATAAAACAGACAATGAAAGTGTTAGACTGGATGACATCGAAATTCTTGCAAGAACAAAAGAATGGTATTCTAACGAAGAATACTGGGGAAGTTCTTATAAGCAAATTTTCGAATATTTCTGGCAAATTGATCCAAATGTCAATGATGGCTTGCCAACACTCAAAGAGGATGTCAATTTTGACGATTATTTATGGGCAACTGAAATTAATTCTGATATAAACTTTGAAGGTGATGGAAGTGAACAATCACCATATATTATCGAAACATCAGAGCAACTTGCAGGTATTGTATATTTATTAAAGACAAGTAATTTGCAAGAAGGGCTTTGTTTCAAACAAACAGCTGATATTGACATGAGTGGAAAGTATTGGGAATCTTTTGGAGCCTTTAAAATGGAAGATTCTATGCCTTATCTTTATTTCTCTGGAAATTATGATGGTGGAAATCACACAATTTCAGGTCTTGAAAATTTAGCATTTGAATATCTTGGCGGATTGTTTGGTGCGACATTTAACAGCAAAATTTCAAATTTAAATATTGTTGATTCCTGCTTTTCTGGTTGTTATTATAGTGCGTCATTTGTTGGAATGTCAATAGGTGAAACTGTTATTGAAAACTGTCGATCATCAGCAAAGCTTGATTCAGAAGTTGCTTCTGGTGGAATTGGTGGTGCAATGATGGGAAACTCCACACTTAAAAACTGCATTTTCGTTGGCAGTGCTATGTCACTTGGAAGTTATGCAGGTGCTATGGGCGGATTGGTTGCTGGAAGCATAGGTTCTATGGAGATTGACGGCTGTTATGCAGGCGGAGAACTTTCTGGTAATACTATTACTGGTGGATTTGTCGGAATTTTAATGGATGAAAGCAACACAACTTTAATTGAAAATTCAGTTTCTGCGTCAAAAATCTTAACTTGCGATAATGCAACAGGTGGATTTGTTGGACAGATGCAGGGCGGAACAATCAGAAATTGTTTATCAGCTGTGAATTTCGAATTATTTGATCCAAGCGTTGATTCAACAAAAATTGGCGGTTTTGTTGGGAAGTTGGCAAATAGTGGAAGTTCAATTTCAAATGTTATTTTTAACTGTGCAAATGTCAGCACAACCGAATTGCAAATTTCAGCTTTTGCCTACGGTAACATTGATGGCGTTGTTGACTTGAATTCTTGCTATTCAGTCACAAATGAGGGCAAGTTCTATACAGATGGTCTTTTTGAAGGCTGGGCAATAGATGAAAATATCAACAACAATCTTCCAATTCAAATTGCACTCTTCCATGGTGCTTTAAATGAATCGACAAATGTGGTTGAACATTTGATAAACAAAGATTTCAATTTGGTTGCTTAATAAATATGGCTGGAAATTTGTTATTTAAATTTTATAAAATTAAAGGCGGACTATATTGTCTGCTTTTTATTTTGTTAGCATTTAAAATGTTTATTTTTTGTTTTACTTAAAAACTTTTGTTAAAAAGTTGCAAAAAAAATAATAATTTGCTAAAATTATATGCAGTGAGGTAAATATGTTCAATATTGCAATCGATGGTCATGTTGGCTGTGGAAAAAGCACTCTCGCAAAGGGTTTGGCTGAAAGACTTGGTTTTAAAGTTTTTGACACTGGCGCTGTCTATCGTTCTCTTGCATGTGCATATAAGGCGAATGGCTATGGCGAAGTTAATGAGGAAAACATAATTGACTTTGTATCAAAAGTTGAGGTAAAAGTAATTTTCCAAAAAGACGGTCAACATGTTCTTGTAAATGGAACTGATTATCATTCTTCAATCAGGCTAGAAGAAATCAGTATGCTGACTGCCAAAATTTCACCATACGTTCAGTTGCGCGCCAAAGTTTTGGACATTCAGAGAGATTTTGCAAGGAAAAATAATCTTATCATGGAAGGTCGCGATATCGGAACAGAAGTATTGCCAAATGCCGATATAAAGTTTTTTATCACTGCACGAGAAGAGGTGAGGGCACAGCGTCGTTTTGATCAAATCAAAAATAAGCCAAACACACCATCTTATGAGGAAATTTTGGTTGATCTAAGAGCGAGAGATTATGCAGACGAACATCGCGAAGTTGCTCCTTTAAAACCAGCAAATGATTCAATAATTTTGGATACCTCTGATATGACTTTGGAAGAAAGTATCAACAAATGCTTGGAAATTATAAATTCCGTCCAAATAAAAAGGCTTTAATTTAAGCCTTTTTTATTATATTCATTATGAAATAAAGTTGAAAAATATTTAATTTTCGAATAAAATTCAATTAATTTTTAATAACAAACCACAACGGGTCTGGGAGTATCGCGGAGGAAATAAAAAAATAAAAAAAGTTTTA
>CAOJNR010000085.1 GCA_948439925.1 uncultured Clostridia bacterium | reverse complement strand
ATGAGTGGACTGTAACACGCTATACTTTTGAAGGTTGGTATTATGACAGCGAGTTCACAAATCCAGTTGGAAATGCTATATCAATCAATAGAGATACCATACTTTACGCAAACTGGAAAGGAGAAACCACAACCGAATATCATATGTGGCCAAATAAACCAGAATAATACAAAACTCTTTCGATGTTATGTCTTATTCACACAAAAAAGAGCGAAAATTTCGCTCTTTTTTGTTGTTTGAATTAAGTTTTTTTATTTGTGTTAAAGTTTTTAGATATTTTCCTTATTTATTAATTTGGAAGATAACCGAAAGATTTAACTCGTTCAACTGCAATTTCAACATCAAAAATTATCCGTTCGCCATCTTTTTTAAAACGCACATCAATAGGATGAGAAAGGGTCAAAAAACCACCGATTGCACTGTTTATTTCGCTTTTCAAAATTTCACAAACTCTTTGTGGGTCATTCACTTTATCGCGTTGCAATATGTTTTCAAGTCTGTTTTCTGCAATTTGATATCTCATATTTCTCTCCTAGTTATATATTTATATAATCATTTTATCGGCATTTAAAAGATTTAAAATATCATCATACTTTCTTTTTGATATTGCGTTTGAAATAGCCCATCAGTCCGCGATATTTATATGTGCAGTCAAAAATCTTTTTCGAGCCGTTGTGGACATTTTCAGATAAAAGAGTGAACGCACGAGCGCTGTCAACCGAGTTCATATATCCTCCAACTGAACAAGAAGTGCCAATTGCGTCATCCTCTGGAATGACAGCCAAAAGTGGCAAGTTGAGTGAGCGAACAATGCTTTCAATGTTCATAAGTTCTCCATTTAAAAGAAGATCACCACGCATGCGATTTATAACAAGACCTTTGCTTTGAATGTCATACTCAGACAAAAGTCCCAAAACCTTATCGGCGTCACGAATTGAAGATAGGTGTGGTGTGACAACAATGATAGCTTCATTCGCAGAAAAAACTGCACGGTGAAAGCCTGCCTCCACGCCTGCTGGACAGTCAATAAGGATATAGTCAAAACTTTTGTCAAGACATTCCACAACCGTCTTGATATGCTCACCAAGAATTCGCGACTTGTTGTAGGAATGAGATGACGGCAAAACATAAAGTGAAGGAATGTTGCGATCTTGAACAAGCGCCTGTCTTGCACGACATCTGCCCATAATAACATCAGTTATGTCGAACACAACTTGATTTTCAACACCCATAACAACATCAAGGTTGTTAAGACCAATGTCCACATCCAAGAGAACAACTCGAAATCCAAGTTTAGCCAAATTCGCTCCAAGGTTGGCACAAACGGTGGTTTTTCCAACTCCACCCTTGCCACTTGTCAAAACAATTTTTCTTGCCATGATTTTCTCCTGCAATAATTTTAAATCTTATATAGCAATAAAACAAAAGAGATAATAATCATATTATCTACTTTTTTGTCAAATATTTGGACTTTGGATTTCAAAACTATAATTTTGATTGTTTTTATTTTAAAATAAGTAAGTAATTATTCAAATGTGCATAATGCACCACATGAACGGATAAAGATTGAGTTCTTACATAAAGTTCATAGATAATAGGTGCCTAAGGCACCCACATGAACGGATAAAGTTTGAATTTTAAATAAAACTTATAGATAATAAGTGCCTAAGGCACATGAACGGATAAAGATTGAGTTTCAACAAGGCTTAAAGATAAAAAGGTGCATAATGCACCCACATGAACGGATAAAGATTGGATTTTAAATAAAACTTATAGATAATAAGTGCCTAAGGCACAAAAAGTGCATAATGCACTTAGAAATTTTCTACAATTTTTGATAATAAGATTGGGTCATCAAGGAGCTTTCCTGCACCATTGATTGACACGTTTTCCGCATCTTCAACTATGCTGAAAGGGAAACGGAACTTTGCTTTTAGATAGCTTTCAAGCCCTGCAATCTGAGAAACTCCGCCTGCGAACAACACGCCTGAATTTATAATATCAGTGGATATCTCAGGTGGAAGAGATGTTATTGTCACGTCTATCGCCTTGATAATTTCGTCAAAGAAAGGCTCAATGACAGGCAAAAGGTCACTTGAAGTGATTATGTATGACCTAGGCGTCTTGTTTTCAACATCAACGCCAGTGACTTCCATATTGAGAGTGTCATTTGTGAACAAACTGCCAACTTCATTTTTGAGTGCCTCGGCAGAACCTAGTCCAATTATTATTCCGTGATTGTATGCAATCGTGTGTGAAATTGCAACATCCATTGCCCTTCCGCCAAGCCCAAGCGTTGCACCTTTGATGATTGAGTTCATGTTGATAACAGCAATGTCAGTGTTCGCTCCGCCGATGTTAACAAGCATATTGGTTTTTGTTGACGAAATGTTTTTTCCAGCGCCAAGACAAGTGCAAACAACTGTTGGAACAAGAACAACCTCTTTAAAGCCAACATCATGAAGAAGATTGAGGTAAGTCATTTTTTCGTCTTGACTGAGTCCACAGTTAACCATCACAAGAACGCCGTCTTTTTTCTTGTAATCAACCTTTTTGAAAAGGTATTGCAAGAGCTGAACGCAATATTCATAATTTTTCACCACGCCATTTATAACTGGACTGAACACCTCAACGCTGTCATTGGTTTTGCCCATAAGCTTCTTGGCTTCATTTCCATAGCCAATAACTTTATATCCTTCACTTGTTGGCTCAGACGCAACAAGAGTTGGCTCGCAAAGACAGAAACCACAATTTTTCATATAGATTTTTGTTTTTGCCCCTCCGATTTCAACAGCGTATTTATAATATTTCATATTTCCTCCTTAGGCAAGTTTTATTTTTGCCAGTGTTTGACTTGACGTTAAAAGATTTTTGTGATATGTGACTGAAATTTCCTCACCTCTTTCGCAGTTTAAGAGGAAATAAATTAAATCATTTCGGTCTTTTATTTCAAATGTGCCTTGGCTATTTTGCATTTCAGTGATAAGACATCCACTGCCAATCGCTGAAAATGGTGAATTCATTGCATTTGAGTAAACATAAACGCCCGACTTATCCCATTCCAACTTGCTCTTTTCATTTGTTTGCAATATATTGCCTTCGATATAGTAAAATGGAGCTTTTGTTTCGGCTTGAATTTCAAGTGCCGTCATTGCAGTTTCGCTGTCATAGACAGAAAGACCGAGCTTTTTAAGTGTGTAGATTGCGTTTTGACCGCCGTTTTCCTTATTTTCAATCAGGTCGTCAAGGATGACAGTTGCTGGATAGATTGGAACAGCAAAGTTCATAGCTGAGCCATTGGTGCTGTCAACTGAAAGTCCAAGTGTCGTCAGTCCAACAAGATTGCCTTTTGAGTCAAAAAGTCCACCGCCAGAATTGCCATTTGTTATATCAAGATTTATCATAATAAGGTCTTCATAGAAGTTTTCCAAAACCTCAGTTTCATATGCACTTATTGCACTGCCAAGTTCATTTCCTGTGCCTTGCACACTTCCTGCTGAGCCTGTGTAATAAAACTCTTTAAGGTTTGGTGAAACCATAGTTTTTGAATTTGAAACATAGCCCTCAGCATAGGTATTAATAAAAGTAAGATCAAGAGGTGTTCCAAGAGTGAACACATCGTCACGTCTTAGCCTTTGGCTATCGTCACACGCAATCGTTCTGTCTTTCATATTGACATAATTAAGACCATCAATTTGCTCACCGCAGTAAAGAATTGCCATATCAAGTTCACGACTTGCCCACAAGATTGAAGATGGATATAGGTCATAATTTCCATCGTCAATGGTTACATAAATATCCACATTGAACATATCAGTATAATCAGGATCAACTGCTTGGCTGATCGTGTGATAATTGGTCACAAAATATGAGCCTTTTGAAACCTCATAACTGCTTTTGGTTTTGTAACCTATTGAAGCAACGCAAACCGCACTTCCAAGATATGTTGCGACAGAAGAAGAGCTCGTTTTATACTTCGTTTCTGCAAGAACAGCAACCGATGCTGACTCATAAATAACCGAAATTTCACGCATTGACATATGATCTTCTATTGCATCAGAGAGATTCATTGATGG
>CAOJNR010000084.1 GCA_948439925.1 uncultured Clostridia bacterium | reverse complement strand
TTTGATTCAAATCTTTTCACTGGAACTATTGCAGAAGGATACAAACTTTATGTTCAAGGCTCAAAAGGTTATGAAATTTCTGGTCTTGGAAAAATCTTTGACACAACTGCAACTGAAATCTATGGCGTGAAAAAAGCTGACTATCAATGGCTCAACCCATATGTAAGCACAACTTCAACTGAGATTTCTGACATTCTTATCCAACAGGCAATCGACTTCCTTGATATGAACAATGATTCAAATATAAACTTCATTGCAACATCAAGCGCAGTTAGAAGAGCATACCAAGAATATCTTGGCGCATACAGAAGAAACGTTGATGTAACCGAACTTGAAGGCGGATATAAGACAATCACTCACAACGGAATCCCTGTTGTTGCTGACAGATTTGTTGATGATGACAAAATGTATCTCTTAAACACAAATGACTTCACTCTTCATGAACTTTGCGACTGGAAATGGCTTGAAGGCGAAGATGGACGCATTTTAAGACAAAATCAAAATTATCCAACTTACAGCGCAACTCTTGTTAAATACGCTGAACTTATCTGCGACAAGCCTTGCGGACAAGCTCTTATCAGCGGAATCAAATCAACAGTTACAAATCCATTTTCAAACAAATAATTAATAATAATTTTCTAAAAAAGGCAAATTTTTTGTGAAAAAACAAACTTTTGCCTTTTTTGTCAATTTTGGGAGGTGATTTTATGAAAATAAAAATAATGACAGACGCGCTTTTTATTGCCGAAAGATTGAGAGAAGTTGACCCTTCTTACTTTGTTGTGTATAACACAGACATTAAAAAATTTGAAGTGCACAGCAGTGATCAGAGAGGTGCAAGTTATTGTTTCACTGTTCCTTATGAAATGCTTGACAGTCGTTGCATAGACCATGCGCTCAAAACGCGAGTTGAGAACAAAGATAAAATCATAGCCGAACTTGACAGAGAGAATGAATTATTGATGAAAAGAGCTTTGAAAGAGGAAGTAAATAAATTAGAGGAGGCGCTTTCATGAAAGTGAAAAAGATATTAGCTCTTGCTTGCAGTTTTATAGGTGAGGAAGATGTTGTTGATTTGATTGATACTATGCCAGAAGATGAGAGAGTTTTAAAACTTTTAAAAATTTTTAACCTTGTCAGAAATGAGGTGGCAAGTGAATTTATGCCATTGCTTGAAAGCGAAGATTTTGAAATAAAAGATTTTAAACTGCCATATTCGGCATTCAAGTTTAGACCGCTCAAAATCTTTATGGTTAAAGACAGGTTTGGTCGCAAATTGAAGTTTCGGAGCTTTCCAGATTATCTGATGACAAAGGCGAGTAAAGCAAAAGTGACTTATTCATATCAGCCAGCAGAGTCTAGTGTTGAAGATGAAATAGAGGAAACTTTGCCAGAGCGCGTTTATGCTTATGGCGTTGCGAGAGAATATTTCATGCGTGAAGGAAGTTTTGAGGATGCTGAAATTTTTGAAGTGCGTTTCAAAAACAGTCTTCAAGTTTTGGCAAGAAAAGAATCTTCAACCTTTCTTGCAAGGAGGAGGTGGGTGTGATGTTTTATAGAAATCAAGTGCCCACACTTAAAACAAAGAAAAAAACTTTTATATATAGCCTTTTTGCCACTTGTCCTGATGATGAGAAAGATGATTTTGTTCAAGATGGCCGAAGAGGAAAGAGAAGCTATAACTTTCGTCGAGCAAACGGAAAACTTGAAAATGGCTATGGCTTTTCAGCGCTTAAATGTCCAAAGTCGACAAGCAATTTGACGCAGGAGGAAGAAGTCAAACTGGTCGGCGACAATATTTCAAGCATTTGGTCATTCAAATGGCATAACCAAACGGATGATACAAATCAGTATTACATGATGTATTACAATGGCACAAACAATTTTCGTTTTGATAACTTGTTTGGCGAAAGGCTTTTGTCGTTGACGATTCCATGTGACTTTACCCAAACCCCAATAGGCTGTCCTTATCGCTATCAAGGGCAAGACGTTATGGTTTTTTCGGGCGAGGGTAGCCCACTTAAAGTTATTGGCGCAAACTTTGACTTCACTGTGGAGTCAGCGCCAAAACTTATCTCAATTTGCACGCATTATGACAAACTTTTTGCAATAACAGCAGGTGCAAGAGGCAGTTTGGTATACACTGATAACACCAATATTCTTGAATGGGATGACACCATGACAAAACACATCGAGTTTAATGACGAGCGAGGAAATCTCAATAAAATTCTATCGTTCAATGATTATCTGTATCTGTTTCGTGATTTTGGGATAACAAAGATTTCCACTTACAGCACAAAAGAGGAATTTTCAATCAGTCATCTTTATCAAGCGGACGGATACATTTATCCAGGCTCAATAGCCTCAGGCGGTGATAAGATATTTTTCTTACAGCGCGGTGGCTTAAAAATTTTCAATGGTTCAACAACCAAAAGCATAACGCTTGAATGTGACGCACTTTTGGCGCGTGATGATAATCAAAAGGCCTCAGGTGTTTGCTATGAAGGGAAATATTATCTTGCATGCAGGCTTAATTTTAATGATGGAGAAAAGGTGGGTTGTGAAAACAATGAAAATTTTGTCAACAATGCACTCATTGTTTATAATCAAACGAGTGGCGAGGTGGAAATTTCGCGCGGAATGGATATTCGCTCACTAACAGTTTTAAACAATCCGCTTAAAAGTAAGCTTGTTGCATGTTTTTATGATGACAATAAAAACAAAATCGGACAGATTGAAAAAGATGGTAAATTGTTTGATTTGAGTTTGCCAAAAGTGTGGACAAGTGTGAAAACAGATTTTGGGCATGCGGGTAAACTTAAAAAAATCAAAAAAGTCCATTTGATTTCTGAGCATGACTGCACAGTTGTGATAAAAAGTGAAAGACAGGAAAAACGCATTTCGGTCATTGGAAAAAGTGAACCTCAAAGCATTTGCACAAATGTGCTTGGCGAGGTGTTTGAAGTTTCTTGTTTAGCCGAAGGCGACGCAAAAATATCCAATTTCCAAATAGAGTTCTTGGAGAGCTAGGTGATAGTTTTTGAGCTTGGGCATATTTGTTTCAGAAATAAAATTCAACAGCAAGCAGAGGAGGCTGAAATGGAAAAGTTTTTGAGTGAGAAGAAATTGAAAGGAAGAGGAAGTGAGTTTTTGGGATGAGCTTATCAAGATTGTGATAAGCTATGGAGTTTTTGCAGTGCTGTTTGTCTTTTTGTTTTTCTATCAACTTAAAGACAGTGCAAAGCGTGAAAAGGAATATCAAAAAACAATCGGCGAGCTGACTGAGCACCTTAAAGTTATCGAGGATGTCAAAGAGGAGGTTGGTGAGCTGAAAGAATACATAAAAGAGGGTGAAATGTATGAAGGATAAATTTCGTTCATATGGCTTTTGGACGGCGCTGGCAGGCGCACTTGTTGTGCTTATCAATGCTATCGGAAAATGTTTTGGCTTTTCAGTTGAAGAGGAACTCGTGTCAAATATCGTCATGGCAATCGCAGGCATACTTGTCGTTTTTGGAGTGGTTGCAATGCCAAAGAAGGAAGAGAACGACTCGACAAGTGATAAGACTGAAATAAGCGTAAGTCAAGAAGAGAAAAATGAAGAAAATGAACAAGAGGAATCAAAAGACGATATAAAAGAAGAAACAAAAGAGTAAAAATTAAGAGCGATATAAAGATAAAAAACCACGGATAGATTCCGTGGTTTTTGTGTTTTACAAAGTTTGTTTGTAAATGAAGAAATGTTAATAAAGGATATATATGCATGTCTGGAAAGCATAGTTGGTGTTGAAATCGCCTGAGGTTTTGATGACGTCATAGGTAATCTCGACATAGTCGCAAAGGTTGACCCCAACCATTTTCTCGTGTGCGAATCTTGCAGAAGAGTAGAACTGATTTGCTTCAAGCTCATTTTCTTCTGGCTCGACAATTTTGAAATAGTCCTTAACAGCAGTTGTTCCGAGAAGCTTGATTGGATTGCCCACTTGAACTTTGCCTGAATAATTGCTCATGCCTTGGCTGAGAATTCCGCCACCAACATGAGGTTTGAACGCTCCAACCTTGATTCCTTCTTCGGCACTGAATCCCCAGTCGGCATACTTAGGATCGCGATATTTTTCTTCCAGTGCTTCAAACTTGGCG
>CAOJNR010000083.1 GCA_948439925.1 uncultured Clostridia bacterium | reverse complement strand
CTCAGACGTTGAAAGTTATGAAGTTACATTAACTTATGGTAACAGCGTGACACTCACTTCAAAAGCTGACGAATCATATATGCTTGGCTCATGGATGAACGACACTCGCGTTCTTTCAAATCTAGCAAGCTTTGCTTTCGTGGCAAACGAAGATAATATTTTAACTCTTGAAAATCTTTCAAAAGGTGGGGTTATTAAAGCAGAGTTCATTCTTTCAGCAACCGCATTTGATATCGAACTCACAGCTGGCTCAAAAGGACATATTGTTTATAATTTTGGTGACGGCGAAAACAACGTGCTTGCAGGAACTCCTGTAAAGATTGAGAACGTTCGTTTCGGCTCTGATATTTATATCAAAGTTGTTGTGGACGAAGGCTACAAAGTTGGCTCAATCGAATACAAGAAAAATGGCACTCCTGTCACAGCAGGAACAAATGACTACTTTGATGTGACAACAAATACTATTTTCTATAACCTCACTGAAAGCGCACCAAACAGCGTTAAGGTGACAATCGTGGCAGACACTGCTTACGTAAACGTTCAGGCTGTTCTTGAAATGCTTCAATCAAGAAACTATGGCAGTGATGCGGGCGGAAAAATTTATATCACAGACGCAAGCTACAACAAACTTAGCGAAAATGATGAAAACATCGTTAGACCTATTGTTAATGAAAAAGTTTATGGTGTAAACTACCGCTACAAAACTTTGACAGACACAAAACTCTACTTTGTTGCAGAGGTTAAAAAAGATTTCACTTTTGTGCCTGACACAAGTTTAAAAGCTGAAAACAGCAAAATTCAATTCAATCAAACAGGCAGAACAACAAATGCTGACGGCACACAAACTGTTTTGTTTGAAGTGACTGGTGTCAGACATGGCTCAGATATTTATGGTGTGTTCATCGCTGACGCAAACCAAATCGTTGTTGACTTCAATGACGGCACTGCAAACAACATTCCTGCTGGATACATTTATGTTGAAGAAAAAGGTGCAACTGTTTCAGTTGAAAACAACAACACTTCAAAAGTTTACATTTCTGCTATGACTGGTTATGAAGGAAATGAAACTGTTGTTAAAATCACAGTTAGAACAAACTTCAACTTCTCATTCAAACGCAATGAAGCTGGAATACCAATCATTTCAGGACTTGATGGAATTGAAAATGTTACAATGGATGAAGCAATCAAGGAATTCTCATTTGAAACAGGATATCTTGAAGAATTCACAATCACATTAACAAATCCAAGTGCGCTTAACATCTCATTTATGGTTGAGTCAAAAGCCTACAAGCTTGAATTTGTGAGTGGACAAGATCTTATCGGTTCAACAACTGTAATCTATGGTGAAAAGATCACTCTTCCAACAGAAGTTATCAACCAGATCACAAATCCTCAAAATCAGAGAGAAAATGCAACATTTGACGGCTATTTCACATACGAACTTGGTCAAGGCAAAAAGTATGTTGATGACAAAGCAGAAATCACTGGCTTATGGTATGAAAACGCGTATGTTTGGAATGGAAGCGCTTTTGAAAAGAGCCCTAACTTCCGTCTTCCAAACAAAAACGAAAAAGATGAGTTTGCAGGTGTGTTCACACTCTATGCATCTTGGCTTGGTGATAAGGATAAAATCACTATTGATTTCATCCCTGATATTCTTAAAGAGGAATATCCAAACCTCACAGTGACAGATATCATCACAGGTCTTACAAATGACACATTCTGGACCAGCATTTCAAAACGTTTCTATGCCGAAGTTGTGACAGGCACAAGAATTGACCTTCAAGCTTATCACTTTGAAGGCTACACATTCCATGCTTGGAAGATTAAGAGAACTGAAAATGGTGAAGTTAAAGAAGACACAATTTTAACTGAAAATTATTCTTATGAAGCTGGAAATGGCGTTGTTGAAATAATCGCACAATACTATGTTAACTTCAACCTTATCGTTGAAAACAATGGCGGAAAAGTTAAACTTGTTCAAGATGATCAAGAAGTTAAAATGGAAAATGGTTTCGACAGCACAAAGACATTCTCTCTTGTTGCAGAAGAAAATCCAGGCTACTCTTTCCAAGGCTGGATTGATGAAACTGGCAAAAATATCGGTCGTGGAGATTCAGGCAATTTTGGCGATAAGAAATACTGGACACTCAATGTTGAAACTCTTATCAATAAACCATTCACTTACAAGGCTGTATTCATTGGAAATGAAATCAATGTTAAACTTGACATGAGTCAAGCAACTGTTGATGGAAAAGAAAGAATCAACGTTTCAGAAATGTTTGTAAACGGCACAAAGGTTGATGACATCAACAACTTCAAAGCTCGCGTTGGTGATGAAATCACACTTTATGCAAACTCAACCTATGGCTATGGCATTGTTTGGAAGGGCGCAAGTTTCGCTCCACAAGTTGAAACAGTCAATGGCTATTCAGTTTACAAATACACAATCCTTGCAGAAGATCTTGAAGCACAAACTGGCTCGACAAACAAAGACACAATCATTATTAGACCACAAGCTGACCCAACTTCACTCAGAGTTGTTTTCGGCATTACTGTTGAAAATGCAACTTACACAACTGAGAAAGCGGGAACACTCAGCTATAACGGTCAAGAAATTGTCAACGGCTCAGTTATCGAAGGTATCTTGTTCGGAAATGTTATCACATTAAGAGTATCTCTCACAAAGAACTATGACATTAACCGTGTTGCAATAGTTTCAAGAGGTGTGACTGAACTTGACTTTGAAACTATGGGTTCAGGTTTCAACAAGCTTGGAAATGAAATCATCATCAGAACAAACTTGCTTGAAAATGAGAATTTAAGACCTACTCCAAACTCAGCTGTTCAAATCAGAATCAACTTTGCAAGAATTCTTTGGATTGACACCAGAAGTGAAAGTCTTGAAGGAAGCGGAACGGCAGAAAGTCCATACCTTATTTCAAGCGAAGAAGACCTTGCGTTCATGGCTTACATGATAAACAGGGAAGGAAGTAAGGAATATGCAAATGCATATTACAGACTCACAAAAGACCTCAACCTTATTGACAAATTCTGGGAACCAATCGGAACAGAGGAAAACGCATTCAATGGTTCATTTGATATGGGCTCTTATAAGATTGAAAATGTTGAACATTTTACTGTTTACTCAGATCCAACAACATCTTATAACGGCGTGTTCAGATATCTTGGCTCAGACGCAAGAATCTTGACAGCGGATAACACTCTTGCAATCGCTCTCGGCATTGCAGGCGGAATCTTGCTTCTCATCCTTCTCATTCTCCTTATTGTTCTTCTCACTAGAAGATCAAAGAAGAAGAAAATGGAAGAACTTGCAAACAGCTAACATAAAGAAAACACTAACTTCGTTTGAGTTTTTCTTGAACGCTTAAAAAAAGACGCAATCAATGCGTCTTTTTTTTGTTTAGAAAAAGATAAGGAAAAATAAAGTAGGCGTTTTTTTAGAAATTCCTTGACAAAGAGGATAATAAAAGATATAATCATAGTTAGCAGTTTAAAAGCTGTCCTTGTTCTCTTCGAATGAGAAAGAGAACCAATAGTCCAAAAGGAGGTATATGTATGAATAAGTATGAACTTCTCTACATCATTTCCAAAGATGTTGCCGAAGAACAACGTGAAGCGCTTATCAAAAAGTTTGCGTCTTATGTTGAAGGCAAAGGTGGCGTCGTTGAAGGAATTGACAAGTGGGGTATGAGAAAATTGGCTTATCCTATCAACTTCAAAAACGAAGGTTTTTATGTTCTTATGAACATTCAAATCAACCCAAATGAAATTGATGCTATGGCTAAACTTATGAACATCACAGAAGGTGTTATTCGTCAAATGTTCGTTAAGAAATAATATTTGACTCAAAAACAGGAGAAAAGATTATGAATAAGGTTATTTTAATTGGAAATTTAACAAGAGATCCAGAACTTGCCACAACAAACAGTGGTGTTTCAGTTTGCAGATTTTCTATCGCTGTTCAAAGACGTTTTCAAAACGCTGAGGGCGAAAGAGAAGCTGATTTCTTCAATATCGTTGTTTGGAGAGCTCAGGCAGAAAACTGCCATAAATTTTTGAAGAAAGGCTCAAAGTGTGCTGTCACTGGCAGACTTCAAAATTCTTCATACGAAGCAAACGATG
>CAOJNR010000082.1 GCA_948439925.1 uncultured Clostridia bacterium | reverse complement strand
ATAATTTTGCCCGTTGCGTTACATTTTGGACAACCTGCTTCACGAATTGTTGTGCCAAACATAGTGTTTTGCTGGAAGCGCACTCTGCCTGTGCCACGACATTCTGGGCAAGTTGAAAACTCCTTGCCATTTTTTGCACCAGTGCCATTGCAAGACGAACATTTTTCCACCTTGCCGATTGTGATGTTTTTCTCACAGCCAAAGCAAGCTTCTTCAAAAGTGAGATTCATTGCAAGATTGATATCTGCGCCACGCTCTTGCACGCGAGCGCCATTTCCACCACCGCCGAATGCAGAAAAGATGTCGGAGAATATGTCAGAAAATCCTCCGCCACCGCCACCAAAGAAATCGCCAAAGCCACCAGCGCCACCTTGTCCGAACGGATTGCCATCTGCCGAGCCAAACTGGTCATAATTCGCGCGCTTTTTAGAGTCACCTAAAACTTCATATGCCTCATTGATTTCCTTAAATTTCGCTGCTGCTTCGTCTGTTTTATTTAAGTCTGGGTGATATTTTTTGGCAAGACGACGATAAGCAGATTTAATCTCATCGTCACTTGCACTTTTTTCCACACCCAAAATTTGATAATAGTCTTTAGCCATTTATTTTTCCTTTTATAATACAATCTTTTCCAAAATTTTTTAAGTAAATTTTTTCAATTTCCTCTTTGCTGATAGGATTTTGTGAATGCGAGCCAATGCAGTCCCAAATGACATATGGTTTTACGCCATAATCGAAAAGTTGAAAGGCTATTGCAAGAACACAAGAATCATGGTCTGTTCCTGAGATATATACCTCATCATTTTCGTCAATAGCAGAGGCTAAATCCCCCCCCCGAATTGCATATGAAGTCTTATCAAAAACAAGTGCATTTTCAGGAAGATTTATCGCAAACTCTTGTTTTTCTTCGCTCATCATTTCTGACCAATTAAGAAAATTGACATATTGACTCTTTTCGTGATTGACAAACTTTGTTGCAATAATTTTATCAAAACTATCATTTTTTAATAAATTTTTAATGTTTTTAACCAAAAAATCGTTATTTTTGTTTATAAAACCCTTTTGCATATCAACAATTATCAAAGTTTTCATAAGCGCTCCTTAATTGTTTTATTTAAAGATTTCTTGTTCAGAAAAAATAATTTCGCTTTCAAAAAATCTTTCTTGAAATTCAGTGAGCGCACGAATTTGCGCTTCGGAATAATTCTTTTCATGTGATGTTACAATAAGTTTATCGTCATTATCGTTTGTTCTGTGAATGATTGCTTTGACAATTCCTTTAAACTTTTCAAGCGGTTCAAATTCGCCCAAAACATAGGCATCAAGTTCTTCACCATCATCCGAAACAGTGTTCGGAATGTAGCCATAGTTGACTGGATAGATAAACTTATGCTTTGGATGTTTTGAGCCAAGCGGTCTATCCATAACAACTTCAACTTCTTGACCTAAAAAATCTTTTGAATTTGTCATAATTTTCTCCTGCCTTTTTATTCAAATCGCGAAGTTAACTTTGCGGGAAGAAGGGATCTGCCCGACCCCAAAGTTCACTTTGCCACCTTACTCGCCAGAAAAATTGTCCATAGGAAATTTTTCAAGAGGGAAAGAGGCTCGTGGGGAAAACGAATTTTAGCGGTTAGGCGGTTGCGCCTTGTCCGCGTCTAAAAATTATAGTTGTCCCCGCGTTACTCTACATCTACAACTGTATCATCATTTGAACCATTGTTTCCATTAGGATTTGTTCCGTTAGTATCAGTGCCTGCACTAGCTGATTGATACATCTTTGAAACTATGCCGTTTGAAACATTTGTGAGTTCGTCAAGTGCTTTTTTGATAACATCAATATCGTCACTCTCAAAGTCTTTCTTTGCTTTTTCGATTGCTTCTTCAAGTTTCTTTTTATCGTCTTCGGCAAGTTTGTCGCCATTTTCTTTAATCATTTTTTCAAGACCATAAACCATGTTGTCGGCTTGGTTCTTTGTTTCAACAAGTTCTTTTCTCTTCTTGTCTTCCTCAGCGTGAGCCTCAGCCTCTTTGATAGCCTTTTCAATATCCTCTTCTTTGAGGTTTGTTGAAGCTGTGATTGTGATGTTTTGTTCCTTATTTGTGCCAAGGTCTTTTGCTGAAACTTTCACAATTCCGTTTGCGTCAATATCGAAAGTAACTTCAATTTGTGGCACTCCTCTTGGTGCTGGTGGAATGTCAGAGAGTTGGAATCTGCCAAGAGTCTTGTTTTGATTTGCAAATTCGCGTTCGCCTTGAAGAACATGGATGTCAACGCCTGGTTGATTGTCAACAGCAGTTGAGAACACCTGTGATTTCTTTGTTGGAATTGTTGTGTTTCTTTCGATAAGTTTTGTGAAGACTCCGCCCAAAGTTTCAATTCCGAGTGAGAGTGGAGTTACGTCAAGAAGAAGAACGTCTTTAACTTCTCCGCCAAGAACGCCCGCTTGAATTGAAGCACCAACGGCAACACATTCATCTGGGTTAACACCCTTGTATGGCTCTTTTTCAGTGAAAGCCTTAACCGCTTCTTGAACGGCTGGGATACGAGTTGAGCCACCAACAAGAACAACCTTATCAATTTGATTTTTTGAAAGTTTTGCGTCAGCAAGTGCTTTAACTGTGCAGTCGATTGTTTCTTTCACAAGATCTTCTGTGATAGCATCAAATTTAGCGCGTGAAAGTTCATATTCCATATGTTTTGGACCAGTCGCATCCGCTGAAATGAATGGAAGTGAAATTGTGGTTTTTGGAGTTGCTGAAAGGTCAATCTTTGCTTTCTCAGCAGCCTCTTTAAGTCTTTGCATAGCAAGTTTATCTTTTGTGAGGTCGATTGAATTTGTTTTCTATAATTCTGTTGTCAAAGTCATCTCCTCCAAGACGAGTGTTTCCGTTTGTTGAAAGAACTTCAAACACGCCATCGCCTATTTCAAGAATAGATACGTCAAAAGTTCCGCCACCAAGGTCATACACCAAAATCTTTTGATTTGAGTTTTCGCCCTTGTCAAGTCCATAAGCAAGAGCGGCAGCTGTTGGCTCGTTTATGATACGGAGAACTTCAAGTCCTGCAATCTTTCCAGCGTCTTTTGTTGCTTGACGTTGAGAATCGTTAAAGTAAGCAGGCACTGTGATAACTGCTTGCGTAACTTGACCGCCAAGATAGCTTTCAGCATCAGCTTTAAGCTTTGAAAGAATCATTGCAGACACTTCCTGTGGAGTGTATTCCTTTCCGTTAAGTGAAACTTTGTAGTTTGTTCCCATCTCTCTTTTGATAGATTGAACAGTGTTTTCAGCGTTAACAACCGCTTGACGCTTTGCAACCTTACCAACAAGTCTTTCTCCTTCCTTTGTGTAAGCAACAACAGATGGAGTTGTTCTATCTCCTTCTGCGTTTGCGATAACAGTTGGTTTTCCGCCTTCCATAACTGCCACGCATGAGTTTGTTGTTCCTAAGTCAATTCCAATAATCTTTGCCATAATTTTTAATCCTCCTTTTTGTTTACTATGACTTTTGCATATCTAATGACTTTATCATTATATATATATCCTGCTTGATATTCATCCAAGATGATATCATTTTCTTTGTCCTCACTTTTGAGAACTGCAATCACATTATGATAATGCGGATTGTATTTTTCGCCAATCGACTCAATCTTTTTGACCCCAAGTTCATCAAGTGCGCTTGAAATTTTTTCTTCAATCATTTCAACGCCTTTTAAAACTGTTTCGTCAGTTATCATCTTTTTGGCATCTTTAAATGTGTCAAGGCATGGCAAGAACACTTCTATCACCGATGCTTGACCCTTTTCATAAGAGGTTTTCACCTGCTCAGAAGAACGGCGTCTGAAATTGTCAAAGTCCGCTTGAATCTGACGCGCAAGGTTTAAGTATTCCTCTTCTTTGCCGACGCTCACATTCTCACATGTGCATTCGTCACAGCATCTGTCACCTTCATGACAATGGCATTCTTCGCCACAAGTGCATTCTTCGTGTCCGCAACCACAACTTTCATCATGTTCTTCGCAACCGCAGTCACACTCGCCATGCTGACAAGAGCATTCGTCACCGCAATCGCAATTTTCACCACACTGGCACTTTTCTTCTTCGTCATGAGCGCATTTGCATTTTTTATCTCTTGACAATTTTCTATCCTCCCTTTGTTTTACTA
>CAOJNR010000081.1 GCA_948439925.1 uncultured Clostridia bacterium | reverse complement strand
CCGTCTGGCTGTGCCAGATCGCCAAGCACCTCTGGTATAAAGAGCTTGAAAAGAGAAGCAGGCACAAAACAGTAGAACTGGAGGATACAATACCTTCCAATGAAAGCCTGGAAGACAAAAGCCTGGATAATCTAGAAAAAATTGAAATTTCCTTTGACAGCGCTAACAATATTTTATCTTGGAATGAGGTAAAAAATGCAGATTATTATAAAGTTTACTATAAAGATATTATATATAGAATAGAAAATCCGCTTTCTACAAGTTTTGATGTGAGTAGTTTGCAAGGCGGAGAATACACATTCAAAGTTGTTGCTTGCTCAAATGCTGTTAATCATAAGCCAAGCAAGTCAAATGAACTTAAAGTGACTTACACGAAAAATTTTAGACAATTTGAAAGTGTGGTTTTTGATAAAAATAGTTGCAGTTTGATTATCACAGCGTCAGAAAAATTGAGCATGATTCGTGTTAGACTCAATAATTCAAATTACAATATGGAAAACCCAAGTTATATCGAAGATGGCGAAAAAATTGTTTATACAATAAGTTTAAAAGCTCTTTATAACGACCAGTCGCAGATTGGTGCAAGTCCAGTGAGTATAGATGAATATAATAAATATTCTGGCACAATAACATTCGCACAAATCTAGTATAAAAATTTTAAAAAGCATTCACATAAAAAAGAAAATTATTAGACATACTACCTAAAAAAGAGGTGATATGTCTAATTTTAATATTCAAAAGAAAATTGATGAAATTATGTCTAAGTTTCACCAAAGTGGTGATATAGCTTCTCGCATGCTTGAAAAAGAAAAGGGAAAACTTGGCTTTGTATACCTTAAAAGCATGACAGACCAAGAACTTTTTGCAATCGCAATTTATCATGCTCTTCAAAATTATGACGGCACGCTTGACGCAATCAGTCTTCAAAACAAAGTGTTGCAAGGAAATGATATTAAGGAAATCAAAGAAGATGAAATAATTGAAAATATATTAAAAGGCGGAATTATTATTTTTATTGAAGGCGAAAGCAAAATTTTGTCGGTTGATTTGTTAAAATATCCAACAAGAACACCGTCTGAACCACCAACTTCGCCAGTTATTCAAGGTCCACGTGAGGGGTTTGTTGAGGATATTAAAACAAACATAACACTTCTTCGCAGGCGCATACATTCCAAAGACTTAGTTTTCAAAACTCTCAATATTGGCAAATATTCCAACACACAAGTTATGGTTAGTTATATTGACGGCATTGCCGACAAAAAAATTGTCAACCAAGTAATTGAAAAACTCAAAAAAATTGACATTGGCGGTGTTATTGACTCCTATTATATTCTCACATTTTTGGAAAAACGTCCAGACTCGATTTTTAAGCAGATAGGCAACACCGAAAAGCCAGATATTGTGGCTGGAAAAATGCTTGAAGGCAGGGTGGCAATTATCGTTGACAATTCGCCAATCGTGCTCACTGTGCCATTCATTCTTTTGGAAGAAATGCAGTCGAGCAATGATTATTACACCAATCATCATTATTCTTCTTTTGTCAGAGTGATAAGACTTCTCGGTCTTTTGGTGGCAATTATGTCGCCAGGTCTTTATCTTGCACTTGAATTGCATCACTATAATGTTTTGCCACTCAACTTTTTGATAACCATTGCAGACACAACCCAAGGCCTGCCTTTCACGCCATTTATTGAAATTATGTTTATTTTTATTCTCTTTCAAATGTTATATGAGGTCAGTTTGCGTCTTCCAAGCTATCTTGGTCTTGCAACCTCTGTCGTTGGAGCGCTCATACTGGGTGACACAGGTGTTAAGGCTGGTCTTATTTCACCACCTGGTGTTATTGTTGTCGCACTTGCCAAGATTGCATTATACACAATCCCAGAGCAGTCAGCGCAGATTTCCATTTTGCAGGTGATATTCATTTTTATTGGTGGCTCGCTAGGGCTTGCTGGACTTGTGACAGGACTTGTCTATTTTGTCACTTATCTGAATGGTCTTGACAACTTTGACACACCTTATCTTGCACCATACAGTCCTCGCATTCCAAATGATCTTAAAGATGGAATTTTCAAGCGTCCAGTGACTGAGATGAGAACTAGGCCACGGTCAATAAGAAATAAAAATAAAGTGAGGCTGAAATGAATAGGACAATTTCTTTAAGACAAACAGGCATGCTTTGCGTGATGATGATTCTTGCCAACAAAATTTTGCTACTTCCGTCTTTACTTTATAAAACAGTGAAAACGGACGGCATTTTTGTTGTGATAACACTTTTTCTTATAGACCTATTGGTGCTTGGCACTTTTATTAAACTTAAACTTGCCTATCCTGATCAAAAACTTCGGGATGTTCTTGAAAAGCATATAGGAAAAATTGCAACAAAAATCATTTACACAATTTTCCTGGTCTTTTTCCTTTTCAAAGTTTTTTTGACTTTCAGCATTGCTTTCATGTATCTCAAACAACAGGTTTATCAAGATGAGTTCACAATTATTGCAATCATTGCCGTCTTGCCAGTTATCAATCATGCAGTGCTTTCAGGGCTTCGAACTTTTTCGCGAACGATTGAACTTTTTTACTATATAGCTATTGGTTTTTTTATGACTTGTCTTATCATTGCACTCGGCTCATTTAAACAGACTCCATCATTTTTCGTGGCTCAACCTGGCGACTTTGGACTTGCGCTTATAAAAAATGTTTTTTCTTTCGGTGACTACATTTTTCTATTTCTTGTCATGGACAAAATTGAACTTGAAAAGAAAGATATCAAAAAGTTTTTGAAGTTTGTTTTTTTTGGAATATTTTTGGTTATAGCTTTGTTTTTTATTTATTATTCAATCTATCAAGTGACATCTTTTATGCACAATTATGCCATAGCAGACATTCTCACAATCACTGTTGAATTTAACGCAATAGGCAGGCTTGATATTGTTGCCATGGTCACAATCATGCTTTTGTCACTTTTTCAAATGATGATTTTCCACTATGCGTTCAGCGAATGTTTTGTCAGCATTTTCACAAAGCTCAACAAGATTTTTTCGGTGGTTGTTTTTGACGTATTGTTTTTGGTTGTATACTTTATTCTCATTGGAAGATATGAGGTTATGGTGACTTATGTTGAAACCTGGCTTCCTTATTTTGCCATGGTTGCAGATTATCTTATTGCAATTATATTTTTCATTATTTCTTGCATAAAGAATGAAAAAAGTCAGAAAAACCGCAAAATAACTGAAAAAATGCAAGAAAAAGGTTACAAAGGCGATTATTTGACAGAGAACGAAGGCGAAGAAACCAGTGAGAAAAGTGTTGTTGAAACCATTGAAATTGTGCTGGGGAATCAAGTGAAACGAGAAGAAAAGGAAAATTCGGGCGTTAAAAATTAATAATAAAATATTTCTAAATATTAAATTTATAAAAGGTGCCTAAGGCGCAAAGGAGAGGAAGAGTATGAACGTTATCAAAAAGTTTATAAAAACGCCAATGCTGATTGTTTTTTTAATCATGCTTATTTTTGTCACGCCTTCTGCTATCGTGTCACCAGGCGAAAATAGAAATCGTGCCGTTGTGACAGCGGTTGGGATTGACAGAAGTGGAGATGAACTTGAAATTTCTTTTCTCACATTTATTCCAACTGCAAATCAGTCATATAAAGAAACCAATTCAGTTATTTCAGGAAAAGGTCGTTCTGTTGCAGAGGCTGTCTATGACGCTGAGCTTACTCTTGGCCGAACGATAGGTCTTTCGCACGCGAGAACAACCATTGTCAGTGAAGATATTTTAAATGAAGACATAACATCATATATAGACTTTCTCAGTCGAATTTCAGCACTGCCAGAAAACTCAGTGCTTGTCAGCACAAATGACACTGCCAAGGAATTTTTAATAACAGCTCAATCACTCTCATCGAACATTGGCTTAAAACTTGAACAACTTATTCATTTCAATGCTCAAAACATCTATGTCACAGACACAACGATTGAAAGCTTTTATAATGGCTATTACTCAGACGAGCAGGCATCAATCATTGGTTATCTAACTCTTGAAAACCTGCAAAACACGCCAGGGCAAGTGACAACCAGCAAAGATACATCTTCAAGTGGCGGAGGCTCAGGCAGTTCGGGCGGTTCGTCAGGCGGAGAGGGCGGAGGCTCAGGAGGAAACTCAGGTGGCGGAGGCTCGGGTG
>CAOJNR010000080.1 GCA_948439925.1 uncultured Clostridia bacterium | reverse complement strand
GATAAGAAACTAAATCAGATATTCCACATTCATAGTGATATTCCTCTCTTTTTTCTGTCCCCTCTTCTTCAATAATAATTTTCAGACCTTTGTTTAGAAATGCAAGTTCGCGAGCACGAACAGCGATTGTTTCAAAGTTAAGTCTATTTTCCCCAAACATATCAGAGTCTGGAAGGAAGGTAACCCTTGTTCCTGTCTTCTTTGTCGAGCCAATTTTTTTAAGTGGAGCAACAGGGATACCGCTATGCATTTTGCCTTTGTCGTCTTTATATGAATGGAACTTTATATAGTATTCATTTCCGCCTTTGAAGACCGAAACTTCGCACCACTTTGAAAGAGCATTTGTGACAGATGCACCCACGCCGTGAAGACCGCCAGAGAATTTATAGTTTTCATTATCAAACTTTCCGCCTGCGTGAAGAGTTGTGTAAACAACCTCAACACCTGACTTGTGAAGAGTTGGATGCTCATCAACTGGAATACCACGGCCATTATCTTCAACGGTTGCGCTTCCATCTGGATGAAGTGTGATAGAAATGGTGTCACCATGCCCGTTGGAAATTTCGTCGATAGAGTTGTCCACGATTTCCCAAAGAATGTGATGAAGACCTTTAATGCCCGTTGTGCCGATATACATACCTGGTCTGAGCCTAACCGCGTCAAGTCCTTCAAGAACAACTATGTCTTTTGAGTCATAATTTTTTCCAGCCATTTTTCTCTCCATTTTTTGCAATTTTTGGTTTGATATATTAAATTAATATTTCATTGCGTTAGTTCTATTATAACAAACTTCTCTTTTAAAACCAAAAGATTTTAAGGCTTATTTAGGGTAAAATTTTTAATTTAATTGTTGTATTTTTATAATTTTTTATGTATAATTATTCAATATCTTAATTTTGATTTTTAGATATATTTTTTTAAATTTAGGTATATAATTATATATCTATTTTAAAACATCTAAGGAGATGAGTTTTATGAAAAAAATTGTTCTGACTGGCGGAGGAACGGCTGGGCATATTTATCCTGCACTTGCAGTGAGAGAAAAACTTGACAAGGACGTGGAAGTTCATTTCATTGGCGGACATGGGATGGAGAAAGAAATAATAAGAAATGAAAAGGACATAATTTTTCATGAAATAGACACTGTCAAACTTGCAAGAAAATTAACGCCAAAAAATCTTCTCATTCCTTTCAAACTTTTCAAATCAATAAAAGAAGCAAAAAAGATTTTGGAGGAGATTAAGCCTGACGTTATATTTTCAAAAGGCGGTTTTGTTTCAGTGCCAACCGTGCTTGCTGGTGCCAAGCTTGGCATACCAATCGTCAGCCATGAATCTGATTTATCTATGGGGCTTGCGAACAAAATTATTCTAAGAAAATGCGATATCATGTGCACAACATTTCCTGACACAATGAAGAGCAATCCAAAGTGCGTTCACACAGGCCAACCCATTCGCAAAAAGATTTTTGAAGGCAACAGAAATAAAGTTTATGACAATGATAATTTTGACAAAAAATTGCCATGTCTGCTTGTCATCGGTGGCTCGCTTGGCGCAAAATTTATCAATGAAAAAGTTTGGGCATATCTTGACAAGTTGACTAAAAACTTCAATGTCATTCACATAACTGGCAGTCAAGCAAAAGTTATTCACAAACATAAAAACTATAAACAAGTGGAATATGCACAAAATATTGGCGACTACTTCGCATGTGCTGACATTGTGCTTTCACGTGCTGGCTCGGGTGCAATAAATGAATTTTTAGCACTCAAAATTCCAATGCTTTTAATTCCTCTTTCCAAAGCTTGTTCTCGTGGCGACCAGATTGAAAACGCGAAACTTTTTGTAAGTTACGGCTTTGCAGATATGCTTGAAGAAGAATCTTTCAGCGAAGATGGATTTCTTTTAAAACTTAAAAATCTATATGAAACACGTGAAAATTATAAAAAAACAATGAAAAATTCATCAAATTTTGACGCATCGCTTAAAATAATTGAAATATTGAAAAATGTTGCAAAATAAGATATTTTTAAAATAACCTAAAAAAAACAAAAAAGTGACTAAGTCACTTTTTATATTCTATAACATGGATAACCAAAACCTTCTAGGTTTTTGTTGAATGTGATGGCGTGGCAAGAAGATAAAAGTTTTTGTTTGATTTCTTTTGGTGAAAGTTTTGGATTTGCTTCAAGCATGAGAGAAACAAGTCCAGCGACCATAGGTGTTGCAACAGAAGTTCCGCTTAATGTCACATATGGCTTATTGATTCCACATGAAATTATATCCACTGATGGTGCAACAAGGTCAGGTTTAAATCTTTGAAAAGCAGGACCTCGTGAAGAGAAAGAAGCAATCTCAAAATAGCTTGCATTAAACTCTGTATCACTTATGCGGTTGTCATCAAATCCACCGACTGTGATAATCTGACTGCTCACACCTGGACTCTTGATTGTCTGAAATTCAGGTCCACTGTTTCCAGCTGCCGCGACAACAACAATACCCTCTCGCCAAAGCGCTTCACTGCCCGCCATGATAGGATCATTAAAGCCAATAGGTTCGCTGCCAAAGCTCATGCAAACAACCTTTATGTCAAACTCTTTGTGATGAAGATACACCCATTCCATAGCTTGCAAAATCTTGTCAGCTGACGCCTCGCCATTGCCGTTAAGCGCTTTGAGAGATATGATGTTAGACCTTGGTGCAACACCGCAAAATTTGCCTGCTGACATTGATCCGCAACCAGAGCATACTCCACTGACAAATGTTCCATGACCATTATCGTCATAGTTTGTTTGACGCTCATTTATAAAATCTTTAAAATAAATTATTCTTTTTTTACCAATCAAAAAATCAGCGTGATTTGAAATGCCTGTGTCAATAAAGGCAATATTGACGCCTTCGCCAGTCAGCGAATTTTCCTCCACTTTTAAAATCTTTTTGGCAACATACATAAGTGCGCTTGCCCTGACGAGAGAGTATATAAAAGCAACCTGCGACAAGTTTGACAAGTCCAGCAGTTGAACTTTTGTTAGTTTAAGTTGGAGAGAGTTTATGAATAAATATTCACGAACAATCTCTATTTTTTTATGTATTAAATATTTTTTTAGTCTTTGGTAGTCAGTCGCTTTGACTATACATTCTATGCTTTGCTTATCGCTTAAAGCATATGCACGCGTCAAAAGCGCCTCGTCAATTTTTATATTTTTCATCTTAAAAGTTCAAGCATCCTTTTAACATTTTGATAGTCACTTTCATTGAGATTGCCTCGTATCGCCTCCAACATATTTTCAAGCGCATGGATGTCAAAAGTTCCATTACTCTTTTGTCTGGCAACCTCTTCAAAAAGCTTTTTGTTTAAATCTTGCTTAGAAAGATCTTTATACTCATTAAATTTTGACATCACATCTTCATTTGCGTCCTGTTTGTTTTTGCCTTGAAAATCAGATAACTTTGCCATAACTTCACTCTCCTAAATTTAGTATATGCGCGCAAACTTTAACTTGCACACTATGACAAGAAAAAGAATAAAATATTATCATGGAAAACAATATCTTCAATCTTCTTTCACTTTTTTCAGGTCAGTTTGGAAACAATCAAAATGGCTTATTTTCACAAGAGCAAAACCCCGCTCAAAACAATTTTAATAGCCAAGCATATCAACAGAAAAACCCATCTTTTGCAAACTTTCCAGAGGAAGCTTTTTCGAACTTTGAGAAAGAAAAGACCGTAAACACACAAAATTTTAATAATCAAGATTCAATGGGTGGAATGATGCCACTTCTCATGCAAATGCTTGGCGGAAAAACTGGTGGAGGAATCGGGAATATGCTTGGTGGTTCAGCCAATACATCAGGCCTTGAAAATCTTATGAAAGGTAACAATCTTGACATGGCTTCACTTTTCTCTTCTTCAAAGTCAACAAAAAAAGAGGGCGTCGCCCCCAAGGATGATATAATTTTGTGACCAAGTCACTTTCTTTAAATCATATCAAATCAATCCAGCGCAGACAGATTGTCGGCAACTGAACCATTCTTAAAATAATAATTGCGTTTACAGAATTTCTGCGCAATGCTTGGCTTTGTTGTTGCAATAATGAGCGTTGTTTTTTTGCTTTTAAGTTTCTTTATCATCTCGCAAACAACATCCATTGTCGCTTCATTAAGTCTATCAAAAATATTGTCTACCATAAGAAGATCAAGCTCCCCTC